>CAZMCX010000046.1:0-6217 GCA_964565125.1 uncultured archaeon | reverse complement strand
GACAGATTGGAAAAAAATAAGGAAGCAAATAGGACAAAGAATTCTGTTTGACGTTTGTAAAATAAAAAAAGAAAAGAAGTTATGCCTTCTTCTTACTTTCTACTATTTCTTGATCAAGTTCAGGACCGTCTACATTTATGAAATCATCTTCAACTTCTAGGCCTAGTCTTTCTTTAAGTTCTCTGTATCTGTTCCTGATTGTAACTTCTGTTACTCCTGCAACATTTGCCACTTGTTTTTGGGTCCTTCTTTCCCCCTTAATTAAAGCAGCTATGTAAACAGCGGCAGCAGCAACACCAGTTGGGCCTCTTCCAGAAATTAAACCTTGGTCTATTGCTTTTTGTAAGGTCTTTCTTGCTTCTTCTTGAACTTCTCCACTTAATCCAAGTTCTGAAGTAAATCTTGGGATATAATATATCGGGTTTGTTAGCGGAACATGCAATTCAAGTTCTTTAGTTAAGAATCTATATGTTCTTCCAATATCTTTTTTGCTGATTCCTGAAGCTTCAGCCATTTCATTTAGAGTTCTTGGAATATTTGATTCTCTACAAACAGCATAAAGAACTGCAGCAACAACAGATTCAATCAATCTTCCCCTGATTAATTCCTTGTCTACTGTCTTTCTGTAAAGTAAAGCAGCTTTTTCTATTAGCGGCTCAGGAATATTTAAATATGATGCAATTCTCCTAAGTTCTGTTAAAGCAATTGAAAGGTTTCTTTGCAAGGAGTTTGAAACAGTTGTTCTTTTGTGCCATCTTGCTATTCTGTACATCTGTGCTTTTGTGTCGCTTGATAACTTGTTTCCTCTTGCATCTCTTCCGCCCATTTCAATCATGGTGGAGATACCTTTATTTAATTTAGAATACTGCATTGGGCTTCCAGATCTTGCTTTTTTGTTGTACTCGCTAGAATCAAAGGTTCTCCATTCTTTTGCTAAGTTTATGTTGTCTTCAAAAACATTACCACAATCATAGCAAATAACTTCTCCTTTGTCTTTGTCTTTTTTAATATTTTTTGAATTACATGACGGGCAGGTAGCCACCATTAATATCACTCCTAAGGATTTTAGAATTACAAATAATTAGTAATCATATATCTTTGGATTGAAAGATATATATAAACATTTCGGCGGGTTTTTAAATCTACTTGCGTGGGTTTATATAGTTTACCCCTTGTTTTTTGCAGTTTTTTAACATAATACTTTATATTATTTATCCTTTATTATTTAGAATACACTAATTCTAAGGTGATTTTATGGCAGTTAAGAAGAAAAGTAAGGTGGTTAAGAAATCAGGAAAAAAGGCTGAAAAGCCAATAAAAAAAGCAGAAGTAGTTAAAGAAAGGTCAAAAGAAATAAAATGTAAAAAGTGTGATTACAGTAAATTAAGAGAGATTTTTACAAGTCAATATTTTATACTTGGATTGATTATAGTAATAATCGTGGTAATTGGATTGGCTTTTGCATTTGGTAATAAAGAGGTAAAGCCAACAGATGATAACAATACGGAAATAGTTTCTGATAAAGTGACATTTACTTTATATGGGGATTATTTATCTCCAAGTACTGCATTTATTTATGATCAAAATTATAAATCATTAATTGCAAAATATCCAACTGTTGATATAAAATTTGAACTATATGGTGGAATAGAAAGTTCACAAAGTTTAGGCGGATTTAACTTTGGTGAGGGAAAGAAAGCAAAAACAGCAGAATTGTGTGCAAAAGAACAAGGAAAAGAAAGTGAAATGATCGACTTGTTATTAACCAATGCAAACAAAGATCATAATGATGTTACATCAGTAATCTATTATTCAAAGCAATACTATTATTTACAGAAGCTTCCAGGAATTTATACTGATGAAAAGATAAATGCCTATGTTACTCAATTGAGTTTAGATAAGACGAAATTTGATGCTTGTTATAAATCGGAAGACAAGAAAAATATAGTTGATTCACAATTCCAGACCGTCGCATTAAACGGTTTTATGAGCTTAGACCCAATCTTTGTTTATAATGGCGAGAAATTTGCTATGGATATAGTGGATTCGGTTGTTGAAAACATTACATTAGGAAAGCCAATAAAGCCAGCAATGACAGTAAAAGTAATTGGAAAAATAGGGTTAGATTATTTTGAAAAACAAAACACTAATCCATTTAATGTATTTAATTACTATTATCTAATTACTGATGAAGTAATAGATGCAGATAGCGATGCAGGAAAGAAGCTTATTTCAGATTTAGGAATTGAAATGTTGCCAGCATATGTGTTTGAAGGGGAAGTTAAAGATAGCCCATTTTATGAAGACTTTGTACCATCCCTGGATTCAGACAACAATGTATTGGGTTTTTATAAAACTGAGACAATGGCATCCGTAGGAATTCAAGGTTATTATTATTTAGTTGACCTTGCAGACTTTGCAAAGAATTTGTCACAAGATTATTCTATCGGTAGTAAAGATGCAAAGTTAACAATAGTTGAATTTTCGGATTATCAATGCCCTTGGTGTAGAGAATTCAATAAAAATAATTATGGAAAACTTAAGGCTGAATATATTGATACTGGAAAGGTAAACTTTTACTACTTACAGCATCCAATAGCTGATTTACATCCAACAGCCCCTTTAGCATCTCTGGCAGCAATGTGTGCTGCTGAACAAGGCAAATTTTGGCAATACCATGAAAAAGTATTTATTACTGCCGGAGAAGGGTATGATGTAAATATTTTGACCGGCATTGCACAAAAAGTAGGATTAGATTTAAACAAGTTTGATGTGTGTTATACCGAAAATGCGTATAACCTTGAGTTGCAAGATATTGCAAATTTCGCATCTAATCTTGGATTAAATGGAACTCCAGCATTTATTGTTGGTAATACAATAGTTGGTGGATATGTAGACTATAGTGCTTTCAAGAAAGTAGTGGATTACGAGTTATCTAAACAATAACTCCTTTCCAAGAAAGCTTTTTGCTTTGCAAAAAGTTTCTGGGTCTGAAGAAATTTCCTAATGGAAATTTACTTCTTACTATTTTATTTTATTTTAAATGGAAATTATAAAGGCAAAAAAGAACCATATTAAAAAGACAAAACTAATTTTCAAAAACTTAAAGCGAAAAGTTTTTAAAAAATATAATTCTTTGATGTTTCCTAAAGTCCAAGAAGAAAAAGAGCTTTTGGAGTATTCAGCAGTGGATTTGGGCTGGGAACTTGAAAAGTCAGAAACTAATGATGTAACCGAATTTGATACCTTTTATCTTAACGAAAAATGTGTTTTAAAAATTAAGAAGTTGTCTGCTGCAGAAAAATATTTGGTCTCTTTGTTTTTGAAAAATATAGAAGATGTTCCATCGGAGAATCTAGATGCGGAATTAGAAACACAATTGGTGGAATTTTGTAATTCCAAAAATATTCTCTTGGACAATGATCAGCAAAAATATTTGTTAGAAATAATAAAAAAAGAATTATTTTCTTTTGGGCCATTGTCTTATTTACTGGAAAGTAAGGATATTGAGGAAATTGCAATAAATGGATATGGTTTTGATAAAAAAATCTGTGTATATGTAATCAATAGGGGCTGGCATGACTCCAATCTATATTTTACTAACGAAAATTATCTGCGAGAACTAGTTAATAAAATGTCAAGAAACATAGGCAGAAGAATTACTTTATCCAGCCCAATTTTGAATGCAAGTTTAAAAGATGGATCGCGGCTTAATGCAATTATTAAGCCAGTTGTCAATTCTGGAATTTCTATAACAATAAGAAAGTTTAGATTTAATCCTATGACTCCTTTGGATCTTATAAAAAATAATACAATTTCACTAGATCTGGCAATCTTTCTTGCGTTAGCTATGCAATCTGAAATTAATGTACTTATTGCAGGGAATACAGGCAGTGGAAAAACTACTCTTCTGAACTCTTTGTTTTCTTTTGTTCCTTTAGATGAAAGAATAATAATTACTGAAGAAACCCCAGAAATTAATATACCGCACAATCATAAAGTTTGCCTGAAAGTTAATGCAGAGCAGAAGATAAATATGACTGATTTAATAAAAACAACCTTAAGAATGCGTCCGGACAGGGTGATAGTCGGGGAAATAAGGACTAAAGAAGAGGTTGATGCTTATTTAGACACTATTCTTGCAGGCCAGGGAAAAGGAAGCTATGCTACATTCCATGGCCTTAGCGTGAATGAAACAATATCTAGGCTTAAGAATTTTGGGCTAAATGAACAAGATTTGAATGCATTGGACCTGATTATCTTGCAAAAAAGGTGGACTTCAATAAAGGGCGGCCAGAAAATTGAAAGAAGAAAACTGTTTGAAATTGCAGAAATAGAAAATTCTAAAGTCAATATTTTGTTTAAATACAATGCCTCAAAAAATGAATTTGAGCAGGTAAATGAAAGCAAGAAAGTAAAAGAAAAAATAGAATTGGTATTTGGAAAGAAATATTCTGTGCTCTCAAAAGATTTAAGGAGTTATTTAGAGTTTTTACTTTCCGATAAAGAACTAAAAATCGACGAATTTAGTAAAATGTTTAATTCTTATATTTTGAGTGAATGAAATGAAGGATTTATTTTATGTAAATTTATTTTTTAACAAAGGCGAAAAAGAATACAGAAAATTGATGTTAAAGTCTTTGATAATTGGATATCTTGTTTTTCTTGTATTTTTATTTCCATTTTTTTCAGTGTTTGCATTAGTTTATGCTTTGTTTTTTTGTTTGTGTATTTATGTTTTATTTTTAATATTACCTTATTTGTTAAAAAAACATTTTATTGGAAATCTAGAAAAAGACTTGCCATATTTTTTGATGGATCTTGACATCAGTTTGTTTCTGAATTCTGATTTTTTGGACTCAATAAAAACAAATTCAAAAAAATATAAAACAGTAAATATTGTTTTTGAAAAGTTATTGTTCGGCTACTTAAAAGGTAGTAATTTACAAGATTCTTTCTTTAAGCTCGCGGAACGATTAGATTCAATTCCTTTAAAAAGGTCTTTATCACAGATGCTGGTGCTTTATGAATCAGGATATAAGGACAATATATTAACTACTTTGGCACAGGAATTACTAAATAAACAAAAACTTGAAGCAAAAACATACTCTAGTAAGTTGGTAATGTATTCATTGTTTTTTATTGCAGCCACCGCAATTCTCCCTTCTTTGTACCTGATGTTTGTTACTGTTGGCTCAACTATTATTCAAGTTAATATTACCCCAACTCAATTAATGGTTTTGTTTTTTGTAGTGTTCCCACTAGTTGATATTGTGTACATTTCTTTTGTGGTTTACCAAATGCCGTATCATCTTAAGGAGGAAAAATAATGCAATTTAAACTTAATTTTACAAAACTCAAAACGGAATTTGAATTTATTTTAAACAAAAACTCTTTGGATCTCTTTGATTATCTGAAATATTCCTTTGCATTATTTGTTTTTTTGTTTAGTGTTTTATTATTTTTTTATATTGTTGGTGTAGTTTCTTTGGTTCTTTTGCTTTGTTGCTTTATTCTTGCGGCCTTATTTTCGTTATTGTTTTTTTACTTATTTTTTATATATCTTGAAGACTATAATCAGAAAAAAATTAATCTTGGGCTTTCAGATCTTTTAATACAGGCATCTCTTTTTCCCAAAGGCACAGATATAATCGAAATAATAAAATATTTTTCGGATAACTCTATTTCAAATAATGTTTTATCTTATGAGTTTAAAATTTGTTATTCGCAGATAATGAAAGGAACTGCGGTTCAGGAGGCTTTGGACAACATTGTAAAAAGAAACAAAAATGCTAAATTAAAGCAAATAATAAACTATTTGAAAATATCTTATGAGTCTGGAATTGAGGTTTCAGAATTGTTTACAAAATTGTCAAAGAATCTGATTGAAACAGAAATAGTTGAGAAAGAAAAGCAGGTTGGTCTTACAATACAGAAATACACTCTTTTGATGTCCTCTGCAGTAATTGTGCCATTAGTATTAAAGTGGGTTTTAAATATAGTTTCTAATTTTTCTTTTGATGCTACAATAGATGTCTTTTCTTTTGATGCCCAGCTTTTACAGATGGCAAAAATAGCAATTTATGCCTATGTCGGAGAACTTTCGCTGATCACAAGTATTTTTGTTGCCTTAATCGACAGCAGTTGGAAGAAGTTTATAATCTATTTTATAATAATTTGTCCTTTGGCATATATCATATTTTTATTAGTTTGAGTA
>CAZMCX010000045.1:0-6251 GCA_964565125.1 uncultured archaeon | reverse complement strand
TAAAGTTTGATATTCCCCAATTGACAAATTAATTATTTTTTCGCTAAATTCTAAATACCGCTGTGGGTTCTTTCGTAAAGTTAGCCATATTCCTCCGACAACAAACACAACTAAACAAGGGATATCAAAATAAGACGGAATCAATAGTTTTGTTTCAAAGATCAATACATAGGGAAAGACAAAATAAAAAAATAAAGTTACCAAAATAATCCAATAAATAGAATGTAAAAGGTCAATGTACCCCCAAAACCATAGATCGGACAAAATGGACCTTTAAAATACCCTGAATTTCTAAGTTTACTACTAGCAACACTTCGATAAGCAGAGTCTATAACCCAGCCAATAAATAAAAAAATCAAAAATTCAATAAGATAAATTGTAATCATAAATAAATCCCTAACAAATTACTATTTAAATAACTTTCGAAACCCTACTTTACAGATTTAGTTCTTAAGTAAACCATCTTGTAAACAAACAAGGTTTTTTGCTTTTTGTCTTTGTATTTCAAATCATACAAGTCATAAACTTTTCCCCAAAAGGCTTTGAATTCTTCATCAGTCATAAACCCAAGGGTTGGCATAATACTTTGATAATCTTGCCCCATTACTTTCATTAATTCATCAATATTTTCCCATTTTCTTTGGTTAACATGTATTCTTTGCGGGCCACGCTCTCCAGAAACATAAGTAAAAACATCACCAAAATCTTTTGCAGCAGAAAAATCAATTATACTAATTGTATTTTTTACTGGATCATAAACTACATTTCCAGAATGTAAATGCCCGTGCCGTATCCCTGCATTATGAAGCTTTGCAAGATATTTAGGAAGTTCATCTTTAATTAGATCTAGGGCTTGCCAAAATTTCTTTCCAAAGCTAATAAAAGACATATTTTTTATTGCAATACCCGCACTTTTAAAAATATGGAATCTATCACGCAAGTGTTCTGGAATTTCATAGCCTACAAATCTGTCAGTAGAAATTTCTTCAGTAGGAATACCCAAAGCTTTAACTTTCGCTCTAATTTTCTCTTCCTGTGGCAAGACAAATCTCCCAAATAATATTCTGCCGTTATCTAAATGAATTCTTATTGTCCTTTTTGCTCTTACTGCTTGTATAAATTCTCTTTGTTCAAAATTGTGGGGCAAACTTCGCCCTTCTAAAATATGCCTTTGCAAATCAGAAACCAATTTTTTATATCCATGCACACCTGCTTCAGTATGCCATTGGCTCACTGGCTCAATATGTATTACTTTGGGTCTATTAGGCATAATATAAAAAAGAAGGACTTATTTTTAAACCTTTTTGGCTTCTAAATACATTATGCCGACGAATGTACACCCGGAGTTCATAGCTGCACAAGCACAGTATGACAATGCACAAACAGATGATGAGAAACTAAAAGCACTGGAAGCAATGCGATCCACCTGGCCAACTCACAAAGGTGCTGAGAAATTAAGAGCAGAAATTGCTGGAAAAATAAAAAGAATGAAAGAAAAGATAAAAACACTTAAAAGCTCGAAAAAAACAACTACAACTGCTTATAATATTAAAAAAGATGGTGCTGCACAAGTAGTTATTGTTGGAAAAACAAATTCTGGAAAAAGCACCTTACTTTCAAAACTTACAAATGCAACACCCACTATTGCACATTATGAATTTACAACAGATGAGCCAGAAATTGGGATGATAAAATACGAAGATGAAAATATTCAATTAGTTGAACTACCTGCAATAATCCCTGGAACTGCAGACGGAAAAGCACGAGGCAGAGAAAAATTAGGGATTATTAGAAATGCAGATTTACTTCTAATCACAATGAAGATTTCAAAAACAGAAGATTTTGAAAAAGAGTTTAATTTTATTTACGAAGAATTAAAAAAAGGAAAAATACTTCCTACAGGAAGCGAGAAAAGAGTTTTACTAACAAGAACCAACAAAAAAGTTTCATCTGAAGGCCTAGAAAAGATCTCCGGCGACGAAGAAGACAAAACTGCCACGCTAAACTACCTCAAACGGCACTACAATAATTTACATATAAAAATTCTAGAAAACATTAATACACAAACACTAATTGAAATTTTGAATACAAGATATATTCCAACAATTCTATTTGTAAGAGGCGAAGACATAAAACATTTTGAAATAAAAAATTATCAGCACATAAAAGCAATTTTGGTAAACGATTTTTATTTGCTTGAAAAAGAACAAATAGAAAAAATTAAAAAAATAATTATAGAAGACACAGGAAAAATAATTGTTTACACAAGAAAACCGGGGGAAAACACAAAACAACTTTTAATAATTGACCGGGATTCAGTTATTAGAGATGTTTGTCACAGATTACACAAAGACATTGCAAAAAATTTTAAATACGCAAAGATTTGGGGCAGTAAAGTAAAATTCCCGGGCCAAATTGCATCAAAGGAATATATTCTTAATAATAATGATATTATTGAAATATATAGTAAGAAATAATTACTTTTCAAAGTGGTTAATGATGAGATTTAGTACAATATATCTGGATAATGCTGCAACTACAAGAATTGACGACAAAGTCCTAGAAGAAATGATTCCATACTACACAAAACATTATGGAAATGCATCTTCTTTACATTCATATGGATATGACGCAAAAGAAGCAATGGACGAATCCAGAGAAACAATTTCAAAGATTTTACATTCTGATTTTGAAGATATTATTTTCACGGCATCAGGAAGCGAAGCAAATAATATGGCAATAAAGGGCCTGGCTTTTTCAGATCCAAGTAAAAAGCATATAATAACTACAAAAATAGAACATAAATCAATAACAAATCAATTAGATTGGCTAGCAACAAGAGGATATAGATCAACATACTTAGATGTTGACAAAGACGGATTTATTAACTTAGAGCAATTAGAAAAATCTTTAGAAAAAAACAAGGACACATTATTAGTTTCAATAATACACGGGAATAATGAAATTGGAACTCTACAAGATCTGGAAAAAATCGGAAAAAGTTGTAAAAAATACAATGTTCCATTCCACATAGATGCCTGCCAAAGCTTTACAAAGTCACCAATAGATGTAAAGAAAATGAATATTTCATTAGCAAGCATAAATGCACATAAAATTCACGGCCCAAAAGGTGTTGGGGCTTTGTATGTTTCAAAAGAGATAAAATTAACTCCACTAATACATGGCGGGCAACAAGAATTCAAGAAAAGAGCAGCAACAGAAAATATTCCCGGAATTGTTGGATTTGCAAAAGCAGCAGAAATAAATAATTCAAACAAGATATCAAAACAGGTAACAAAATTAAGGGATGATTTGACTAAAGGATTAGAAAAGATTGTTGATTCCAAATTAAATGGCCCAAGAGGAGAAAAAAGGCTATATAATAATGTTAATTTTTCATTCAAAGGAATTGAGGGCGAAGCTTTGGGCGGATACCTAGACCAAAAAAGTATCTGTACTTCAACTGGAAGTGCATGTTCTTCAAAATCTTTAGAACCAAGCCCGGTTTTAAGAGCAATAGGTTTAGATTACGAAGATGCAAATAGTTCTCTAAGAATGAGTGTAAGCAAGTATAATACTGATGACGAAATGGATTACACAATAAAAACAACAGAAGAAATTGTCCAAAAATTAAGAAAGATATCCCCCATTTACAAACATAAATAGGGCAAGGACTGCATCAGTTAGGCAAAAAAGAGACAAAAATAAGCAAAAGAATTGACAAAATAAATCAATACAAAGAAAAAGCAGGATGGTCTTTGACATTCTATAATAAGGTTGATGATTATGTACTCAAAAGAAGTTTTGAAGAGATTTAAGAATCCAAAGCACGCAGGAGAAATAAAAAATCCAGATATTACTGCGGAAGTTGGAAATATTCGCTGTGGTGATGTAATTAAAGTTTCTTTAAAGGTTGAAAAAGACAAAATAAAAGATGTTAAATTCATGACTTACGGTTGTGTTTCAGCAATTGCAGCATCAGACATGCTTTGTGAACTGGCAAAAGGCAAAGATCTTAAAGATGCACAGAAAATAAAATTTAAAGATGTTCTAAAAAAGCTTGATGGCTTACCGCCAATAAAATACCATTGCAGTGTAATGGCAGTAGAAGCATTACAAAAAGCAATAAAAGAGTACTTAAAGAAAGCAAAAGAGACAAAAAATAGTAAAACAAAAGATAATACAAAGGACAAATCACAACAAAGCAAAGAAAATACCGGGAAGCGTTTGTCATCTATACTCATTACAGAAAAAACAACTCTTGCAAAACTTCCACAAGACACAAAAACACAGAAAATACTCTCAAAACACGGAGTTCCATGTATTTCTTGCCCACATGTTGGCTATGAACAAGACTCTTTAACCTTGGGCTTCATTACAAAGGCATATGGAATAAATTTAAAGAAGTTATTGAAAGATTTAAATAAGTAATAAATACAACTTGCTCTTTGTTTATATTATGAAACGGGAACCGCCAAAAAAGCCAAGAGAAGAAAAAAGGCCGTCAAAACAAATACACAGAAAATTAACTGAAACACCACATATGAGACTAATGTCTTTGACAGCACAATCTGAAAGAACAATTTATGAAACAAAAGGATTACATGAACGAGCAGAAGCAATTACCACAGTAATAAAAACAAGAATAAAATCAGGGTTGCCAGTTTCAAAAGAGCACGCACTCGGGTGGTTAGCAGTCAGAAAACAATTCTTAGAAAGTAGCATAAGATATTGGCTACTTGAACATGAAATTATAGCTCAGAACCCAATTTCCCCTGCTGAAAAAGCATATTTAAATGCAAAATGTCTGACCGCACTCACAAAAAGACAAAAATTTCTTGCGGTTTTGGAAAAAGCAGCAAAGAGATTAGAAACCAATGAAGACACAAATAAAGTACTCACAGAAATGCAAGAAGAGTATTCAAATGTACAATAATTAGTTAAATCTTATATTCTTCTTCCTTGCTATCTTCTTCTTTTTCAGAGTCATCTTCTGTAGCATATTTTTTGAAAATTCTGTATCCAATAATTAGAACAAATATCCCAATCAGAGCATAAAGTACATAATACCAATTTTGGCCAGTGGATTCTGCGCCATCATCCACAATTATTTCTTTCTTTCCCGCAGAATATATTGCCAAGGCTTTCTCTTGTAGAACATCTAATAGATCTTTTGCGTCAGAATATTTTCCAGCCTTGATTTTTGCATAAAAACCCTGTTTTTTATTCTCTAAATTCATTGCTTCCGGATTATTCCACAAAGATTTTGTTGATATTATTTCAGAAACCAAAGAATCCAGCGTGCTTTTCTTTGTTTTATTTTTTATTTCTTTATTTTCTAAGAAGTAGGCTTGGAAAATCAAGGCCCTTATTTTTCTTTGACCCCAGTTATAAGTTAAATTTTCAATCAAGTTCTTACTTATTGAAGAGTTATATGCTTTTTGTACATTAGAATATGATGAATCAATTACCTCTTTCTTTGAACTTATTGTTTGCAATTGTGGAGAAACCGCTAAAAGCCCCAGTAGTATTTGTTTCTTTGAAACATCTGTGTTCAAGTCAACAACAGAATTTTTTAGAGATTTCAACTCAGAATCTAATGATGCATATCCTGAAACAATTTCTGCAGCAAAGTTTGATAAATTAGAGGCATTTGTGTTCATTTCTCCATTAATATTTCCAGGAATTTCTTTTTTCAGATCAATTAAATTATTTTCAAGATTTTGGGAACTTTCTTTTGCATTAGTTACGCTTTGTTTTATAGTTGATATTTTTACTTTTGCGTCAGATATATTTTTTAAGACAGAACTAAGGCCAAGATTTTCACCTGTGAGGCTATTTGAAAACATATCCAAATTATAGTTCATTGTCTCAAGTTCAGTAGACAAATTCAAAAAATAATTTGTAAGAGTTGAGGAATAATATAACTCTTTTCCACCCAGATAATCAACAAAAATCTTTGATTTTATCACATTTTCATAATAATTATCAGTAATTAAAGTGTCTGGTTTTTTGTCATCAATAACAACATAGTCCGCATAGCTACTATCCAAAGAAATTACTGATACAACCCAATAACCAGACTCATTAAGCCTCACAAAAGAATTATCTCCAAGAACAATCTCATCATCATAGCCTTCAAAACCAGCAGTTTTTAGAAAATAAGAATCGTAAACTTTCTGTTTTACTCCCGCAATATCTAGAGAAAACGAGAAAGATATAAACAAAAACAGAAAAAAGATTAATAGTGC
>CAZMCX010000044.1:0-6541 GCA_964565125.1 uncultured archaeon | reverse complement strand
ATATATATTATTGTATTCTAACTTATTTGTGTGATTTGAATGGTTGAAGAACTAAATATGCGAAAAATAGAAGAAAAATGGCAAAAGAAATGGGAAAAAGAAAAGATATTTGAAGTAACAGAAGACTCTAAAAAGAAAAAATGCTTCATAATGGAAATGTACCCTTACCCTTCTGCAAGCTTTTTGCATATGGGCCATGTAAGAACCTATACTTTGGGGGATGTTTTTGCTAGATTTAGAAGAATGCAAGGATACAATGTTCTTTATCCAATTGGTTATGACTCCTTTGGATTGCCTGCAGAACAAGCATCAAAAAAACAAGGAATACATCCAGAAAAATATACTACTGATGCAATCGCACAAATTATGAAATATCAAAAAGAGTTAGGAAATAGTTATGCTTGGGATCGAGTTTTATCATCTCACGAACCAGATTATTATAGATGGAATCAATATTTTTTCATAAAAATGTTGGAAAAAGGGTTGGCATATAGAAAAAAAGCACCAGTAAATTGGTGTGAAAATTGTAAAAGTGTTTTAGCAAATGAAGAAGCAGAGGGCGGAGTTTGTTGGAGATGCGGAAATGATGTTATTCAAAAAGATATGGAGCAATGGTTTTTCAAAATAACTGCTTATGCTGATAGACTATTAAATGACTTAGAAAAAATAGACTGGCCAGAAAAAATAAAAACAATGCAAAGAAACTGGATTGGAAAAAGTGAAGGAGTAAACATATTCTTTCCTTTAGAAAATTCCAAGATTGTTTTAGAAGCATTTACTACAAGATGTGATACCATTTTTTCAGTAACATATTTAGCAATAGCTCCAGAGAGTCCATTAGTAAATGATCTTGTAAAAGGAACAAAATATGAAAAAGAAGTAAAAGAATTTATTAAGAAAATAATAAAAGAAAAAATTGAAGATAGAATAAATGAGGAAAAAGAAAAAGAGGGGGTCTTTACTGGAAAATATGCAATAAATCCTGCAACTAAAGAAAAGATTCCTATATATGTTACAAATTTTGCAGTAATGTATGGTACTGGAATTGTACTGTGCGATGCACATGATAAGAGGGATTTTAGATTTGCGATAAAATATAAAATTCCATTAAAGTTTGTAATTAGTAAAGACGGAAAGCCAATTTATCCCAAAGATTTTAAAGATGCATTTATTGACAATGGTATTTTGTTTAATTCTGGAGAATTCTCTGGACAAAATAATATGGATGCCTTACCAAAAATGGCAAAATGGCTTGAAAAAAATAAATTGGGAAAGATAACAACAAACTATAAGATAAGGGATTGGCTAATTTCAAGACAAAGATATTGGGGTACCCCAATACCAATAGTTTATTGTAACAAGTGTGGAATAGTTCCAACCCCTGAAAAAGAATTACCAGTTTTACTTCCCGAAAAAGCAGATTTTAAAGTACTTGGAAATCCATTAGCAACAAATAAAAATTTTGTAAATACAAAATGTCCAAAATGTAAGGGTCCTGCAAAAAGAGAAACTGACACCATGGGCGGATTTGTAGATTCGTCTTGGTATTTTTTGCGATATTGCGATAATAAAAATAAAACAAAACCTTTTGATAGTAAAAAAGTAAATTATTGGATGCCAGTGGACCAATATCTTGGTGGTGCCGAGCACGCAGTAATGCATTTAATGTATGCCAGATTTTTTACAAAAGTTTTGAAAGATCTAAAGTTTATTGAGTTTGATGAACCATTTATGAAACTGTTCAATCAAGGAATGCTTAATAAAGGCGGAGTAAAAATGTCAAAGTCTAAAGGAAATGTTGTGTTACAAACAGAAATTTCTAAAAAATATGGTATTGATACTGCAAGATTATTTTTGATGTTTGTTTGTTCACCAGATAAACAAATGGAGTGGTCTGATGAGGGAGTGGGGGGAAGCTATAGAATAATAACGAAATTAATACGCCTGAAAGACAAAGTATCAAATAAAAAAGATGAACGAATGGATCATAAAATTAACTTATTAATAAAAACAGTTACTAATGCAATAGAAACCTTTGAGTATCCTAAGGCAATAATATCTATTATAGATATTTTTGATTCTGCGCAAGAAGGCATATCAAAAAAGAACTATGAAACTATCTTGAAACTTATTTCTCCATTCTGCCCGCACATAACTGAAGAAATTTGGGAGAAAATAGGAAATAAAGGATTCATTTGCTTGGAGAAATGGCCTAAAGCAGATGAAACAAAAATAAATCCAAGATTTGACCAAGAAGAGCAGATTATAGAAAAAGTTGCAAGCGACATAAATAATATTTTAAGGATTGTGCAGGAGAAACAAGGGATAAAGAAAACTAAAGCATATATTTATGTTTTGCCAAATGAATTGAATTTGTATAAAGACTCAATTGATTTTATTAAGAAAAAAACAAATTTAGAAATTGTTGTTTTTGCTGTTAATGACAAAAGCAAATATGACCCGGAAAATAAATCTGGAAAAACAAAACCTGGAAAGCCAGCAATACATTTGGAATAAAATCCACGGAAAAGATGATGAAAATGCTTACAAAATTTGAAAACCAAGATTTTTCTGTGGACTATTTTTTTTCTGAAATTTCTAAAAAATTAAAAGGTTATGATTTTTCCTCTTTTTCTTTGGGGGTTGGGTATCCCAAGGGATTAGACGAAGAACAAAAAAAGAAATTAAGAACGGAATTTCAAAAAGAACTTGTTAACAAAATTTCAAAAGAACTAAATAAAAAAATAGATTATAAAAATAAAGATATTTTGATAATTATTGATTTTATTGGGAAAAAAATAGAATATATTTTTAAGCCAGTTTATGTGTTTGGAAAATATAATAAATATTCTAGAGAATTGCCACAAACATATTATTTTTGTTATGCCTGTAGAGGAAAGGGTTGTAAATTGTGCAAAGGTCAAGGGAAACTTTCAGAAACTTCCATGGAAGAAATTTTGAAAGGTTATTTTGTGGATTTTTTTGTTGCAGAAGAAATGAAATTCCATGGGGCGGGGCGAGAAGACATAGATGTTTTAATGCTTGGGAATGGTAGGCCTTTTGTTTTGGAACTTATTGAACCCAGAAAAAGAAAGATAAGTAAAAAAGAATTAAAAGAATTAGAAAAAAAAATAAACCTTAATGAAAAAGATATTCAGATACACAAAATGAAATTGTGCAAAGTAGAAAAAATTGAGAAAATAAAACAAGCAGGCCATAAGAAATTATACCTGGCTTTAATTGAATGTGATACAAAGATTTCAAAAGAAGAATTAAAGAAGTTAAAAGGAAAGCATTATGTAAAACAGAGAACTCCAGAGCGGGTTTCTGCAAGAAGGAGTGATTTAATTAGAGAAAGAGTTGGAAAGATAAAGAAAGTAGAACTTGTTTCTGAAAATGAATTTAAAATTTGGGTAAAAGCTGACGCGGGTTTATACATAAAAGAGTTTATTTCAGGGGACCAAGGCAGATCAATACCTTCTGTGTCTGAATTATTAGGAAAGAAGTGTAAATGCAAGCAGTTGGATGTATTGAAAATATTTTAATATCTTAAAATTTTATTTTTTCTATTTTCCTAATTGCCTCTTTTATTAATTCTGGGTTAATTTCTTTTTCCATTCTTTCTAAATCTTCTAATTTTGATCTTGTTTCTGGATGTTGTGACACCAAAAGAGAGCAGCAATCTTCATAAGGGAGTATTGAAATCTCATATGTTCCAATCCTCTTTGCAAGATCAATTGTTTCTAGCTTGTCAAAACCAATAAGTGGATGCAGGACTGGTATTGATGATGCAGAATAAGTTGTTTTTATATTATCTAAAGTTTGGGATGCTACTTGCCCTAAATTATCCCCTGTAATTAGTGCTTTGTAGTTTTCTTTTCTTGCAAGTGCGTTTGCAATTTTGAACATGTATCTTTTGTATACTAACATTCTGTATTTCGAGGGAATCTTTAGAATAATTTCTTTTTGTAAATCTTTAAAAGGGACAATATAAAGTTTTGAATCAAGCTGATATTCTGTTAATTTTGTGACTAACTTTTTTATTTTGTCTAATGCTGCACGGGAATTAATGGTGTCATTAAAGAAATGGATGTAATGGACTATTGTGCCTCTTTTTGAAATCAGATATGATGCCACTGGGCTATCTATTCCTCCTGAAAGAAGAGATAGAACCTTCCCATCTTTTGTAATTGGCAAGCCACCTAAGCAGGTAATTTTATCAAAGAAAATGTAAATCTTATCACTACAAATCTCAATGAAAATCTCTTTTGTGAATTTTGTAATATCTGCTTTAAAGCCTTTGGAAATTAAATAATCTGCAAGTTTTTTGTTTACTTCCGGGGAAGTTAATTCAAACTTTTTGTTTTGCCTTTTTGTGGAGATTCTATAAGTTTCCTTTTTTGTCACTACTTTGTCAAGAATTTTTTCTATTTTTTTCAAATCAAGATCAATAAAGAAGCCAATGCCAATATTTTGGATTCCAGGAATTTTTTTAAGAACTTCAATAATTTTTTCGTTATTGGCATCCAAAATAATTTTTCCATAGTTTCTCTTTGCCTTTTTTGTAGTTATTCCGGCGAGCTTTTTGTTTATGTGATCTACAAGGGCTTTCTCAAAGTGGATTCTGTTTTCCCCTTTTGTTGCAATTTCATTATAATGTATAACAATAACTGGATTTGTAAGACTCATAATAATCACATTTAGAATAACCTATTAATATATATATGCATTGCAACAAATTATATATAAAAGAATTAGGTTTTATTATACTAAAAAGGTATTTTTTAATGGATAAAAAGGTATATGAAATTAAGGTAATACCGAGTTCGAAAACCAATGAGGTTTTTGAGGAAAATGGAATATTAAAAGCAAAATTAAAAGCAAAAGCAGAGAAAGGAGAGGCCAATAAGGCTTTGATAGTTCTGCTTGAAAAGCATTTTAAAAGCAAAGTAACTTTGCTTCGGGGGCATACTTCTCATAAGAAGATAGTCCTTGTCGAGTGACCTAATTCTTTTTTTTACATTGGAGGAATATTAATGGCAAGTTGGCAATTTATGATAAAAATCAAAATTGCAACAGGTCATCAATATATAAGGAGGAATATTAATGGCAAAAACATATATGAGTCATACTAAATACATTATTTATCAAAAATTTAAGGTAAAAGGTGTAGTTGAAAAGCATGATATAATCGGAGCAATCTTTGGGCAAAGTGAAGGCCTAACTGGCGAGGATTTGTCCTTAAAAGAGTTGCAAAGTAATGGAAAGATTGGAAGAATTGAATTATCTGTAGAATCTAATAATGGTAGTTCAGTAGGAACAATAGAGATCCCATCGAGTGCAGATATGGTTGAAACTGCAATTTTGGCAGCAACAATAGAAGCAGTAGACAAGGTAGGGCCTTGTGATGCAGAATTCATTACTGAAAAAATAGAGGATACCAGAACTGTAAAGAGAAAGAACATAATTTTGAGAGCAAAATCTTTGTTATCTACTTTAATAAAAGATCAAATTCCAGATAGTCAAGAGATTACAAGAGAAGTTGAAGAAGAAGTAAGATCTGCTGAAATCACAAGCTACGGGTTTGATAAAGTTCCTTGTGGCCCAACAATAAATGAATCTGAAGAGATTATATTGGTAGAGGGAAGAGCGGATGTAATAAATTTGTTAAAATATAACATAAAGAACGTTGTTGCATTTGGTGGGTCAAATATAACTAGAACAATAGTTGATTTATGTAATAAGAAAACCTGCTTGGCATTCATTGATGGGGACAGAGGCGGAGAACTAAACCTAAAGAAACTAATGCAGATGACAAGTGTAGATTTCATTGCAAGAGCTCCACACGGAAAGGAAGTCGAGGAATTAACAAAGAAAGAAATCTTAATGTGCCTGAAGAAGAAAATGCCAATAATACAAACAAAGAAAGAAACTTCTGCAGGGTCCATGGATATTGAACTATCTGATTTGGATAACTCCCCAATCATAGAAGAAAAGTCAAACGGAAAGCCAGATATTGCTTGGGTTGACAAAAAACCAACTGAGTTTACTCCTGGGGCATCAGAGCCAAAAAGGGAAGAAGCAAAAAAGGAAGATGTAAAGCCCCCTGTAGAACCAAAGCAAGAATATAAAAGGCCAGAGTTTAGAAATGAAAGAAGAGAAGAAAGAACATTCTTTAGTAAGCCTTTGTTTAAACCAAGAGAACAGCCACAGAGACCTGCACAAGATAGAAAGCTTATAGAAGGCGTTGATATTCTTGATGAACTAAATAAGCTAAAAGGAAAACTTAAAGCAAACTTCTACACCCAAGGAAAGTTCGTTGAATGTGTTGCTGTAAAGGACTTGATGAAAGGCCTTAAAGAGAAGAAGAACATTTCAATGATAATCTTTGATGGGATAATTACAAAGAGACTGGCAGAAATGGCTAAATCAAAAGGCGTAGCTGAGATAGTTGGCCTTAAAGTAGGAAAGATGAGTAAGATCAAGGGGATAAATATAACTTCCCTTGAATAATCTTCTTTTTTTTCTTTTTTTATTTTAT
>CAZMCX010000043.1:0-6560 GCA_964565125.1 uncultured archaeon | reverse complement strand
ATAGATAAGTGATATTTTATGTTTAAAGCAGTATTATTGGGAAGTGTATCTAGCAAGCCAACTACAGAAAATTTTACTTCTTGTATGCTTATACAGAATGAAGCAAAAGCTTATTTGTTTGATGCTTGTGAAGGTGTACAGATGAGAATAATGCAATCGGGAATAAGCTTTATGAAAATAGATTCAATTTTCTTGAGCCATTTCCATGCAGACCATATATTAGGAATCCCTGGACTTATTGCAACTATGGAATTATCTGAAAGAAAGAGTCCATTAAATATATTTGGGCCTAAAGGGGTTAAACAAAGGATTTCGGGAATTATAAATTTGATGAATATTGGACATTCTTTTAAAATAAATTACCGTGATTTGACAGGGGGAAAAGTTTTTGAAAATGAAAAAGTAGAAGTTTATTCCAGAAAATTTGTTCACAGAATTTTGAATTATGGATTTATTATAAAAGAAAAAGATAAGGTTGGAGAATTTAATAGAAAAAAAGCAGAAAAACTTCTTCCGCCTGGGCCTTTGTACAAACAATTACAAGATGGAAAAACAGTGACCTATAATGGAAAGAAAATAAAACCTGAAATGGTAATGGACTACAATAAAGGAAGAGTTGGAAAGAAGATCGGATACATTGTTGATACTTATGACAAAGGCTATGAAAAATTCATTAGTAATGCAGATATTTTATTCCACGAGTCTTGTTTTTTGAAGAGCGAGGAAAAGAGGGCAAAAGAAACAAAACACTCAGTTATGGAGGATGTAATAAAGATCTCAAAAAAAGCAAAAGTAAAAAAACTAGTTCTGTTTAATTATAGTAATAGATATTTAGAAGATTTGGAAAAAACAAAAAAGAAAATAAAATCAAAAGATATTATATTTGGAACTGATTTAGATTCTTTTGAGTTGACGTGATTATTATGAAGGAAGTTTTAAGGAAAGCGAAAAAAACTAAAAACGAAGTCCATCTTGTAAGGCCCGTTTCTTTTAAAGAGTTTAGGGCACACTTTTCTAAAAAGAAAAAAATACATCTGTCAAAATCTACTTTATCAAGAATGTCTGAAAAAACAAAACTGCTGATTAGGAAAAAGAAAATAAAAATAATAATTGAAAAGATTAGGGGTAGGCCAATAGAAGCAGATCCAAAAATGTTGGCAAAAGCGATTTCTTTATATAAATCCGGATTTTCTTATAGGCAAATTGAAAAAAAAATTGGTATGCCAAAGAGCTCAGTTCATTATATTGTAAAAAAAGCAAAGAGAAAAAAAATAAAAACAAAGAAAGGGCATTATTCTATTAATTAATAAGTTAACAAAATCCCTTCTTAAATATCTATATACTTTTTAGGTTCCAATTTTTTATAAATCTACTTTTTGGGATTTGATTTTTTATTCTATTATCTAAGCATATGCCCACCCCTACAATCTCATCTCCGAACTTTATAATTTTATAACCTCTTTCTAAATTTTCTTTTAATACAAGATCTTCTCCACGTAAATATGGCAATAAATCAGATTCTTTTATTTGATAAAGATTTTTTGTTGCTTGTTTTCCAAAGATTTGAATAAAATTTGTTGTTGCCTTTTTATTGTCGTCAAAAGGGTTACGCAAAGCCCTTAAACCAATTGTATTTATTTTTAATCCGGAATTGATGAATGCAAGTGCCTGTGTTGATTTTTTTGTAGAAATCCAAAGATCTTTTCCCCTTTTTATAAATTCGTAACCGTTGAAAGCTTTGCTAGGAATTCCAAATTGTGAGTCTAGATAATTGAAAATTACTAGCTCTTCCTTTTTGCTAAGTAATTTGTATTCTATTTTTTCATTATTTTTGTCAGGAAAAAAGCCCCTATCTTCGCTTTGTGTGGCCATATTCTTACGCACCTCTTTATTTGTTTATCTATTTCAAAATCCTTGTATTTTGTTAATCCGTTTGATTGGTTAACCCCCTTAAATTCAACTGGCTTTAATTCAATATCAAATTCTTTCAATACCTTATTAACAACTAATTCATTTTCTTCTGGAGAAATTGTGCAAGTAGAATAAATAATTGTTCCTTTTGACTTTGTTGCCGTAATTGCTGCTTTTAATAATTCATATTCTAGTTTTGCAGAACCGCTGACGAAATTTGGGCCCCACCTGTGTTTTATTTTTTCATCTTTAAACATTGTACCTTCCAAAGAACAAGGGGCATCTAATAATACTTTGTCAAATGCGTCTGGCATTTTTCTAAAATATCTTCCATCGTTTCTTGTGATAACTGTATTTATAATTCCTAATCTTTCTAAATTATCTTGTAATGCTTGAATTCTTTTTTGGTTTGGTTCATTTGCAATAATTAATCCTTGGTTTTTCATATCCATCCCAATTTGAGTAGTTTTTGATCCGGGGGCCGCAGCAAGATCTAAGATTGATTCATCTTCTTCTGCTTCTAGTGGAATTACTGGGAGCATAGAACTTGCATCCTGAACATAAATTTTTCCTAAAAAATGCTCCAAAGTGTTTCCTAATGATGCACCAAAAGAATTAACAAAAAAACCGTACGTATACCAATTCATTTGTGTTAATTTGAATCCTTTTGCTTCTAAAGATTCTTTGACTTCTTTAGGGCTTGCCCTCAGGGAATTTACCCTGAATGATTTAAGTGGCGGCTCAACTAATGCCTTCTTAAAATCTTCTATTTCTTTCTCAGGAAGTATTTCCGTAATTTTTTCTAAAAACAGTTTTGGTATCTCTTGTGTTTGCATATATGATTATATTGTAGTAAGGAATTTTAACCTTGCTGCGTATTTTTGTATATGCACTTAATAAAATATGGGCACCTAGTAAAGTCAAAGTTTGGAGTAATTCTTCTTGCAACTTTGATTTGGTTGACTGCAGATAGGATGTTTGGATATATTCTTCCGGTTTATTTTGAGGGTTTGGGAAAATCTTATTTTGAAATTGGATTGCTGTTGTCATTAGTTGCTCTAGGCGGATTTTTATTTGACTGGCCTTTAGGTAATTTGGCCGATGCAACTAGTAGAAGAAAAATGATGGTTACTGGTGCAATATTGTCAATAATTGCCGCGTCTTTAATTTTTGTTTTTAAAGTAGATTGGATTTTGGCAATACTGCTTTTAATTTGGGGAATTGCCTATCAAATATGGTGTGTTCCAAGGGATGCATATATTGCGGCCTATACTGATAAAAATAAAAGGTCCGTAGAATATGGTTTACTTAATGAAATTAAAGATATTGCCGAAACCTTGGGACCGATAATATGTGGTGCGTTATTTTTATATTTAGGGTATAGTGGCATTGTAAGCACTTATGCTTTATTGTTTGGAATTGCGGCATTAGTTGTAATAGTTTTTATTGCAGAAACAAACCACAAACCAATGCTTAAGGCAATTCCAAAATGTTTTAACTTTTCTGCGTTTTTGAAAGATTTAAAAGAATTGAAACATCTTGGTCTGTTTGGATTATTGTTACTGTTTTATGCTTTTACTTTTACTGCTTTAGATAATGTTATCTATATTTTTGAACCGTTGTTTTGTACTTCTGGCGGTTTAGGTTTATCCCTATCTCTTGCAGGGTTATTGATGGCTTTTTTCTCACTTCCTGGAATTTTGTTTTCCTATTTATTTGGATTAATTGCTGATAAAATTGGAAAGAAGAAAATACTTTTTTCTGGAATGATCTGTATTGGTATGAGTCTAATTCTTTTTGTAAGCACAAGAAACATAATTTTATTATTTGCTTTTGCAGCTTTATATTCTCTGGGGGCAGCAATGTTCCTCCCATCATTGAATGGCCTTATTGTTGACTTGTCATATAAACACCAGAAAGGGAAAATTGTTGGTTTGTGGGACTCCTTTATTGATTTTGGATATTTTATTGGCCCAGTCGTAGGCGGTCTAATCGCACAGATTTATGGGCTTAGAGAGGTGTATATATCTTTAGGGGTATTTTTTATTGTTATAAGTTTCCTGCTTGTTTTCTTTGTTAAAAGAAAGTAATATAAACTGCTTTATTCTTTTTTTATTGTGATTTTATGGGCCGAGTATTGCTATACTTATTGATACTTATCATTGTGGTTTTGCTTGTACTTATTTTTACTGGAGTTATTTGAGGTGTATTTATGGCTGAAAAGATTGAATGGTATCACGAATTTGTAAATAAAAAATATAAACCAAAAAATAACGATGTTAAGGCGTTGTTTAAATATAAGCCCGCAGATGGCTTGACTAAAGAAGAAGTAATTGGGAGAGTTGCATCAGAGAGTTCTTCTGGAACTTGGACAACTCTTACTAATAAACCTAAGCTTTTGAAAAAAGTAATGGCATATGGTTATGAATACGATAAAGATTATGTTAAAATTGCATATCCCCGAATTTTATTTGAAGATGGCTCTGTGCCTTGTATGTTATCTGGGATTGCAGGAAATATTTTTGGAATGAAGGCGGTAGAAGGATTAAGGCTACAAGATGCCGAGCTCCCAGTGGATTATGTTAACGGTTTTAAAGGGCCCAAGTTCGGGCAAACAGCAATACAAAAAATATTCAAAAGAAAACACGGGCCGATAACTTCTGTTGTTCCTAAACCTAAAGTGGGGTATACTGCAAAGGAGCACGCTTATTTTGTTGCAAAGCAAGTTTGGAGTGGTGGAATTGATTGTGTTAAAGATGATGAGAACCTAACAAATCAAAAGTTTAACAAATTTGCTGATAGAGTAAAATATCTTGCAAAAGTAAGAGATCAGGTGATGAAAGATACGGGGGATGTAAAAGATGCTTTTATTAACTGTACTTCACCAAATCTGAAAGAAATGGAAAAAAGAGTTAAAATGGTTCATGATTATGGATTTAATTATTTTATGTTAGATCTAGTAGTTGCTGGATTTACAGCTGTTGGAACTGCTGTAGAATTGAGCTATGACTACAAAATGGCAATACATGGGCATAGAGCAATGCATGCTGCTTTTACAAAGAATCCGGACCAGGGAATTTCTATGCTTTTCTTAGCAAAACTTTACAGGCTAATTGGTGTGGACAATATTCACACAGGTACAGTTGTTGGAAAGCTTGAAGGCAATGAAAAAGAGATAATGGCCATGAAAGATATGATAATGGAACCCAAAGTTGAAGAAATTAAAAACATAAGGTTGGCTCAGAAATGGGGTAAGATAAAGCCTTCTTTACCAATATCTTCTGGGGGTCTGCATCCGGGGTTAATTCCAGCAGTTTTGGATGTTTATGGAACTATGAATATTGGTTTACAATTGGGTGGTGGAACACAAGGCCATCCAGATGGAATTGAGGCAGGATCAAAAGCAATGATGCAGGCAATAGAAGCCCACAGGCAAGGAATTGAGTTGAAAGAATATTCAAAGACTCATAAAGAGTTAGCAAAAGCATTAGAGAAATGGGGAACCATGAAACCAATTTAACTTACATTAAATTGTTTCAGGGCCTAAAATCTTTTTTGTTGTTCAAAAAAGAGTTTTTGACATAAAGCCGATTTAGCCGATAGATTGTTTTCTTGTTATTTCCTGTTCTGATCTCTTTTTTTCCAATATCTTAATCTCGCATCTACTTGGTCTGGAGTTACAACTTGCCTTAAATTTTTTTCTAT
Organism: uncultured archaeon; assembly: GCA_964565125.1. Classification (GTDB taxonomy): domain Archaea; phylum Iainarchaeota; class Iainarchaeia; order Iainarchaeales; family 0-14-0-20-30-16; genus JAQTTP01. The sequence goes on along the minus strand of CAZMCX010000043.1, from coordinate 944 downwards.
TTCTTTTGATATTGCCGTGGGTCTCAATCCCCTTGCTACCAAGTCAACTATTAGTCGGTTCTGTTGTGATAGTTCAGCTAAAGAAAAAGTTGTTGTTCCTGAAGGCCTTGTACGAACTAGTTGTTTGTCTTTATTTGCACCCCGCCTAAGTCTTTCAGAAATATCTAATCTATTTAGACTTGCATTAAGCCCGTGTTTCCTTAAATCATCATTTAACAATTTAGCAATGTCGTCTAGTTTAGTGCCTTTTAAATATTCAACAAGAATAGTAATATTTTGTTTTCTAAGCTCTCCAACCGAATATCTATTGCCTGGATAAATTCTAAGGTCTTTAATGTGCTGTGGAACTTCCGATAACCATCTTCTTATTGCTGTGACACCAACTTTAAAAAAATTTGCAATATCTTGGGTTGATGCTCTTGGGTCTTGTGTAATAAATTCCCCCAACTTTTTTACTTTTGGAGTTATTGGATCTTGTTTGTGTAAAGAATATTCTGCATTCCAATATTTTCTTATTCCTTCAAGATCACGGCGTAATAATTGTTGTCCATTAACTCCAGAATATTGTGGGAGTGTAAGTATATTGCTAATTTGTGCGCCATTATCTAATAAAGTCTTTAGATTTTGCCTGCGTAAAATAGACCCCGGCTTTTGGCCTGTGCTTAAGGCTCTTTTTTCAGGTGGTTTATGTAGTCCACTTCTTTCTAAATCCAGCAGTATCTTTCCGGCCTTTCCTTTAGCAAAGCCGTGCTTAGATTCCAGTTCTTCTGCAGTTACAGGCCCATGAGTATTAATTATTTCTAATGCTCTTTCTCTTTCTTGTCGATAATTTCTAATTTGGAATTTTCTTTGCTGCCCGTAATGTTTTCTCCAACCCGTCCTTAACTTCATGTAAAATTAAGCAAAAAGAAGTATAAAAAGCTATTGTGATTAATTTGCCTTTT
>CAZMCX010000042.1:0-6883 GCA_964565125.1 uncultured archaeon | reverse complement strand
AAGAACAAGAAAGGATTTTTCTTCTGTTTTGTAAATGATATTTTTAGAAGCAACCCTTATTTTGAAAATGCAATGCATGTAAATGAAGACACCTCTAATACCTTCCCTGTAGAGGACTGGCATAGCACAATAGTTGAACTGAAAATTCTTGGCTTTTTGAAAGCAGGAAAGATTTGTAGAGTTGCTTTTCCGCCATATCCTGGAGAAAATATTTTGTATCCAACTACTGAAGAATTGCAATTGTTTTTAGGATTAATAGATAACGGTTTGGAATTGGGGAAAATAGAAAACACAGAAGTTGATGTTAAAGTTGATGCATCAAAATTATTGCAAAAGCACTTAGCAATACTTGCAATGTCTGGTGCAGGAAAATCTTATTTTGTTTCTGTTTTGCTTGAAGAGCTTTTAGACAAATCTAAGTTAGGAATAGTTCTTTTTGATGTGCATGGAGAGTACAAACATTTTGCAAGACCAACAAATGAATTCAAAGATTATTCTAACAAAACAAGAGTTATTGACTGCTCTAAATTTAAAATCGCAATAGATTCAATTGGAATAATTGCAAGGCTTATACCTGATTTAAGTGAAGTTCAGAAGAGAGCTTTGATAAAAATAATTTCCGGGCTCAAAGAAGAAATAAAAGATTCTGGACTTTTTACTGTTGGAAATATAATTGAAAGAGTTGACAGCGAGGAATTGAAGCTTCCAGTTAATGTTAGAGACTCGCTGATTTCAAAATTAAGGCACATTGATTCTTTGGATTTATTTGGAAAAACAAGCAACTTGGATGTGGATATGGTTTCTGCAAATACTTTAACTATCTTGGATTTATCAAATGTTTTGGACATGCAGAGAAAGCAATTAATTGTATCTTATATTACTGAATTTTTGTTTAATTCACGGCTTAAAGGAACTGTTGTTCCACACGTGATTGTTTTAGAAGAAGCACACCAATTCATACCGGAAAAAGCATCTTCTGGTTATGCAATTGCAAGACACATATTCGAGACAATTGCAAGAGAAGGAAGAAAGTTTGGATCTGCTTTGTGCCTGGTTTCTCAAAGGCCAATAAATCTTTCAACAACAGTATTGAGTCAGTGTAATACCCATGTGTTCTTAAGAATAATAAATCCAAATGATTTGAAGCATATTTCTGAGTCTAGCGAGGGCTTAGATAATAAGAGTATGGAATTCATAACTGGGTTGAGAGTTGGAGAAGCATTAATGGTTGGGAGTGCAGTAGAGTATCCTGTGTTCTTTAAGGTAAGAGAAAAGAAGAGCCAGCCACAAGAATATGATTTCACTATTGAGGAAATGGCAGAGAAGTTTACAAAAAAGAAAGACAAGAAAGAAAAAGATTTGGATTTATATTTGGGGATTTAAAGTGAGTAAGGAAATGGACCTGTTGTAGTTAAGATTAAATTGTGTCAAAGACAAAAAGTGGATAAAAAGAAAGATAAGGAACATCTAGGTAGGGAAAAACAGGTTAATCCTTATCACTCTATGTGTTAAAGTGATTTTTATGGCTAAAAGATTAAATAGTAAAAAGAAGGGTAATAGGTTTGAACTTGAAGTTTCTAAAGCCTTGACAAAGATTACTGGCGCGGAATGGTATAGAGTAGGAGTAAGCTCTGGTGCTAGATTCACAAAACAAGGAATTGAATCATTTCAAGGAGATATTTTAACTGAAAATCTAGAATACAAGGGAATTATAATTGAATGTAAGGCAACAAAGGACAGAATTAGTATGGAAGATCTAGCAAATAAAAAATCCAAGTTCTGGGAATGGATTGAGCAGGTAGAAGAAGAATCTCCGAGGAAGGAATGGGTTTTAATCTTCAAAGCCAATAATGGCAAGGTATTCTTTGTAAGCAAAGGCGAGAATAAGGTAACTGGAAAACTGAAAGTATTATCAACTATAGAAAAATATACTATCTGGTATTAGTTTAGATTTAATGTTTTTTTGTATATTCCCCACTTGAAATTATTTTTATTTATTATTTCTTCTTGATAAATAAAACCAAGTTTTTCACAGAATTTTTTTGAGGCAATTAGCTCCGTCTTGTTAAATATGCCAATAGCAAAAGAAGATATCGACTGGATAATTGAAAAGTATCTTTAGATTATTTTATTCTTGTGATTTGGAATTGACCTGGAGATAGCCATTTAAACTCAAATCCCCTTTTTTCTAAATAGGGCTTTATTACTTTAAAGTTAACATCACGGCCGGCTTTTATTAAAGCAATACCGCCAATACTTAAAGAGTGTGTAACTTTTAAAAGGGAAACAACTGGGTGCGGGGTATACCATAATCCACCGTAATATGAAGTTATAAAATCATACTCTTGCTTAGGGAGAAAAGATTCTATTGAAACATTGTAGACTTTATCTATTTGTCTAGAATCAAGTTTTTTTTGCAGGTCTATAGAAGTTCCTAAGCTTATTGCATGCAGTTCAACTTTATCTCTAAATTTATGTCTTAAGTCAGCAAGAAAATTTCCGTGCCCCGTGCCAACATCTAAAACCCTAACTTTTCGTTTTCGTTTTAATAGACCTTTTATTATCTTTGAAATATCGATTTTTATTTTTGGTTTTAAATGTTTTAAGAAAGGGTGTGTAGAATATCTAAAAAAATTATATCTTGAGGATTCATCCCCTAATAGGTGGCGATCCATAGTCCAAATTCGAATTTGAGGTTCTTTATCTCTTTGTCTGCCTATTAAATTGTTTTTTCTTGTGATTTCTGCTTTTCTTCCTTTTAATAATCTTAATTTTAAAAGTTTGTGTGCTTTTCTAATCCCCTCATTCAAGAATGGGCTTTTTCTTGCAACTCTTGTAACTGGCTTTCTGGGTTCAGGCATCCCTATTGCCCCCAATTAATTTCATCTGCTTCTTATAGATCTCTTCAGTCATTAAAACATCACCATATGAAGAATGTGCATCCTTTGGTGTCAGCCCGCAGAAATGGGAGTAACAACTACCTAAGCTCAGGCTTTCTATGTTTGAAAGCCCAGAATCTTTTAAGAAAAGGGTGTTATACATTGTGTCTTTTCTGTGGCAATGAATCTTGTCTGTGAAAAGCAAATTATTGGTTCTTCTTTTGAACATTTCGTTTATGAAGTTTACATCGAATTCTACATTGTGACCAAGAACATAAGGCTTTCTTTCGAAATTGTCGTTTATGAAAGTAATTGTTTTCTTTATTGCTGTTATTTCGTCTACCCCTTCTTGCTCTAAGTATGCCATGGATATGCCAGTTATCTGCATTGCTCTTGGATCATAAAAAAGCTCTTTTTGTGGTTTTATAAAGATGGTGTTGTGGATATCTTTTCCAAAGACTTTAAGAGTGATGGATGTGATTGCATTTTCTTTTGGGATCAAGCCCGAGGTCTCTACATCTATTACTAAAGTATTCATTTTACCACGCCTATTTTATTTGTTTAAAAATCAACTCTTGGATTTCTTCAGGATTATTTATTGCTGCTAAATACCCTTCTGCACCTCTTTTGTTCTTTCCGCTTATTTGGCCAGCAAGAGTTTGAATGTAAATAGAACCCACTTTGAAAATCTGCTCTAGAAAGTTTCGTGATATCATTAAATCAGAAATCTTTGAGTAAGGGATTGAAATTATACTATATCCCAAATATCCTTTTTTTATTACTAACCTTTTATCTGTTATCCAATAATACTCTTTACTGTATTTTAGGACAGATGCTATTATCCCCCACGCAATAATTATTGCATAAACTATCCATAGAGTTAGGTACATGGAATCTGGTGTTTTTGAGGATAGCATGCTTGGCAAGAATAATAAAAATAATAATACTGCCAACAAAACCATTTTTGCAATATTCATATAGATCATTTGCTTTTGTGGTCTAAACTCTGAAATTACCTTTTCTTCTTTTTGCAATAAAAAATTTATCTCAATCCCCCCTATAAAAATGGATAAAATAATCTACATAGTGATTCTTTTAGTTTCATCATTAATGGTCTTTTTTTGAATTCTGTAAGAATAACTTCTTTGCTGTTTTTAAAATCCCTTTCAAATAATTCTTTCATTTGTTTTTCTTTTTCAGGGTTATTGAAAATCATTGCATTCATTTCAAAATCATTAAAGAATCCTCTTGGCTCAATATTGCAACTGCCAATAGATATTATGTTTCTTGTTAATAAAACCTTGCCATGAGTAAATCCATTATAATAATATATTTTGATTCCTGCTTTTAGTAATTTGCCAAAATTAGTTCTTGCTGCAGGCCAAACAAAAGGGGTATCACCCATTCTTGGTAGCAGTATCCTGATATCTATTCCTTTCATTGCTGCGGTAATTAATGCAGTTAATATTGCCTTGTCTGGGGTAAAATATGGAACCATAATGTACAAATAATTTTTTGCAGAAGTTATTATATTGAAATAAGCAAAATGAATGTTTGGAATTTTATAATCTGGGCCTGATGCAACAACAGAAACTAGTTCATTTCCAATAATCTTTTGTTGTGGGAAGTATTCTTTACCAGTAATTAGTTGTTTTGTTAAAAAAAACCAAGTGGATAGGAATATGGTTTGTATAGTATATACTGCATTGCCTTCTATCTTTAGGTGAACATCATGCCATTTTCCTAATTCTGGGCGGCCATGTATGTACTCGTCACCTACATTTATGCCGCCAGTAAACCCTATATTTCCATCAATAATTATTATTTTTCTGTGGGTTCTGTGGTTTATCCGGCTTTTTAGTAAAGAAACGTGCCAAGGATATAATGCCTTAATTTCAATCTTTGCTTTTTTTAGGTCTTTTTTATCTTTGTTTTTTATTTGAGTTACTATCCCATCATAAACGATTCTAATTTTTACTCCGTCTTTTGCTTTATCTATTAAGACTTGTTTAATTTCTTTTCCAATTTCTGATTCAAACTTTAGAATGTGCATTTCAATGTGTATGTGATGTTTTGCTTTTTTTAATTCTTTGATTATCTCGTAAAAAGTGTCTTTTCCATCAATTAGTATATTTGTTTTATTGTTTGTGGAGTATGGGAATCCGCCATGAAGTGCAGTATTTAATATCCCCGCAACTTGGTCATTTTTGTTGTAAAAGTTGTTTTTTAGAAGCCTTTGCTGTTCAAAAATTAGTTTTTCTCTTTTTTGCCTGTACTTCTTTTTAAACATTTTTAATCGAATTTTTACTGTACTGTATCTCTTTCCCCCATAAAAATAAAAAATAAGGCCTATGATTGGAAGACAAATTACTACTAGAAGCCAAAGAATTGTTGATGCGGGGTCTTTGTTTTCTAAGAGAATAACAAGAATTATAACTGGAACATAGATTATGAAATAGAGTAAAATGATGATGTTCCACAAATCCATAATTATATAATAGTTATTAAAAATATATATATTATTGTATAACAATGAAAGTAAGGGTGGTAGGAATGGATCCTAATATTACTAAATTTATGTCAGCACTTAATGGAAAAACATCTTTGCATAACTTGGCACTAAGATCTGGGTTGAAATATGATCAGGTAATGCGTATAATGTTTGAATTGGAAAAAGAAAAATATGTTGAAGTTTCAAAAGAAGTTTCAAAGCAGTATAGGCTTGGCGAATTTGGCAGAGTTTATTCTAAAGAACAGTTCCCGGAAGAACTTATTGCTAACACTTTGAAAAAAGAGATGCCTTTGGAAGAATTCAAAAAAGAGCTTGGGCAGAAGAGTGGGTTTGTTTTAGGATATGGTAGACAAAACGGATATTTATCATTTGTATTGGGCGGAGAACAGAAGATTAAATTAACAAAAAAAATAGATTCTGATAAATTTAAGAAATATAGAAACTTGCTTAGGAAATTAAAAGATGGGCAAGGCTTAGAGAAAGAAGAAATAGAGTTTTTGAAAACCTACCCTAAGTTAATTGATGCTTTTGATAAAACTGAATACTACATAACAAAAAAGAAAGATTTTGTTGTTGGCAAAGAAGTAGAAACCACAAAAGAAATAACAGTTTTAAAAAAAGAGCATTTAAAGCAGGACACAAGCAAACTGAAGTTTAAGAAATATGATGTTGTTTCAGATGTTCAGCCATATTATGGTGGAAAGAAGCAGCCATACTTAGAATTTTTGGATTTAATAAAGCAAAAAATGGTTGAATTGGGATTTCAAGAAATGGAAACACCTTTAGTAACTCCTGAGTTCTACAACTTTGATGTTTTATACCAACCACAGAATCATCCTGCAAGAACCTGGACAGATACTTATAATTTGGACACGAAGCATAAAGGCGAATTCGACGAAAAAATTGCAAAGCTTGTAAAAGAAGCCCACGAAAAAGGGGGGGTATCTGGATCAAAAGGCTGGGGCGGATCTTGGAACATAGATGTTGCAAGAAAGCTAATGCCTGCGGCACATGGAACCGCAGGATCAGCAAGAAAAATGGCGTCTGGTGTTAAAGAAGGAAAATACTTTGCTTTAGCAAGAGTTTATAGGCCAGATGTTGTAGATGCAACACACCTGTGTGAGTTTAATCAGCTTGATGGGTTTGTTGTTGGAGATAATATTTCATTTAAGCACTTGTTAGGTTTGCTTGACACTTTTGCAAAAGATGTTGCAGGTGCAGAAGAGACAATGTTTTTACCAGATTATTATCCTTTCACTGAACCATCTGTTCAGCTTTCAGCAAAGCATCCTAAACTTGGGTGGGTTGAATTTGGTGGAGCGGGGATATTTAGACCAGAGATTACAGAAACCCTGGGAATAAAAGGAAGAGTAATTGCTTTGGGTTTGGGTATTGATAGGCTTGCAATGTTTAATTTGGGAATAAAAGACATAAGAGATTTGTTCTCAAGTAATTTAGATCTATTAAGAAAACAAAAGGTTAATACGAAGAT
>CAZMCX010000041.1:0-6893 GCA_964565125.1 uncultured archaeon | reverse complement strand
CCCAATAAAATATAAGGTGTGATTTTATGGGTTTAGGCGAATTTTTTGGGAAAATAAACGAAAAAATGACTGCTGGTTTTGATAGCCTAGTAGCTTTTTTGGATGAGAAAGGCATTCCTGCACAAAAATACTCTGACTTTTTGGAAGAAAAAGGAATCCCTGCAATGTGGTTTACAATTTTGATTATTGCCCTAATTATAGCTGTAATTGTTTTACTAGTAACTATTGTATTTGCCTCAAGCGTAACCTTGAATTTATCTATAATGACCGATGATGGAATAACTCCAAGTTCAGTTTTTTTAAACATTTCTAAATTAGATGGCACGATATTGTTGTCTGAGCAAGTGCAGAATGGAACACAAATAGAGATTAAAGGAATTGGAGTTGGGGATTCATTATTTTTTAATTCTACTTTGGAAGGGTATATTTTCACAGCCCCCTCAGAGTTGCCAATTTCTGGAAAGGAAATGCAAGTATCATTGATTTTTGAAAAACAAGAACAAACTGGAAAAATAACTTTTAAAGTAATTAATGGTAAAGCGCAAACCACTGTGGGAAGTGCAAAGTTGTCTATTTATGATGACGATGAATTGCTAGTTGAAGGAACTACAGATGAGTATGGTGGTTTTGATGCTGTGCTGCCTTTGAAGAAAGTTAATTTAGCTATTGATAAAGATGGATATGAACAGTATACAAAGTCAGTTGAGTTAATTGAAAACAAGAATTATATCTTTGAACTTAGTCCTAAAGAGTTTGATCCGAGCGAGGATGGATCTTTTAAATTTGTTGTAAAAGATGTAATACAGAACGCTTTGAATAATGTGAAAATTGATGTTTATAATATAAAGTCCAATACAAAAATTGGAAGCACAAACACAAATGAAGATGGAATTGCGATATTTTCTGTAAAAAAAGGAACATCAGTAAGATTTGTTGCGCAAAAAGATGGCTTTGCTGTATTTGACTCTAATGTTGAAGGAATTTTAAGAACTTTATTGACAGACGAAGAAGTAATTTCTTTTATTATGTCTGTTGGTGGCGGAAAATTAAATGTAAGTGTGCTTGACTCTTTGGGTGTTGGAATCCAAGAGGCAAAAGTTTCATTATACACTACAATGCTTATTGAACAGTTGACAGAAAATACAGATATTGGCGGAACAACTAGTTTTTCAGGGTTGGACTATACAATTTTAAAATATATTTCTGTGTATAAAGACGGATATTATCCACAAACAAAATTATTGGACAGTTCTTCAGAAATGAAATTTGAAATGGAAAAAGTAGATCTTACAAAAGCAGCAATAGTTGATGTGTTTGTTGTTGATAAAGATAATAAACCAGTTGGGAATGCAACTTTGGAATTTAAATATGACGCAAATGGGGAATTTTATCCAATAACAGGCCCCAATCCAATAACTTCTATAACTGGATATTTTACTTTAAATTTAAAACCAAATATTACTTTATCTGTATCTGCAAATACTGATGAGGAATATGGTGAGGCATCCTTATTGTTGAAAGCTGGAAGAAATAGAATTGAGATAAAGATGGAAAACGCAGGCAGTAAATTTACAATGTATTTATACGACAAATACGGAAAACCATTGACAAACGCACATGTTATGCTTTTTGATAAGCAAGGAAATTTAGTTTATGATGGATACACAGATTTGATGGGAAAAATTGAGGCAGATTCATTAGGAAACAAAGAATTAGATATGTTTGTTACTGATGAAAATGGAAACACGTACTCACAGACAATAAATCCAAAAGATAAAATGCAAATAAAATTGGCTGATAATAAAAATAAAGATAAATTATTTGTTTCTTTATCAAAGATAACCGATGTAGACGGAAAAGAAGTTAGCGCAATGCAAAAAGGAAAAACTTATTTGTTAGTATTTAATTTGTTTTGGCCAGAGGGTTTGTATTCTGGCGGCTTACATATAAGATTGGGTTCAGATAATGAAAAATATGTTGCAAATCAAGATGTGGGCATTATTGGGTTTGATGGTGTTGCAGATAATTTCAAATATGGAATTAGCTATTCCCCTCTGCCTATGCCAGGGGATTATTCTGTAGATTATTATTCTACTGGTGTTGCGGGCCAATTCAACAAATGGCTTGAATTATATTTCACAAATCCCGCGGGAAACAGTAATTTAAAAGTAAGAGTAAAATCAAAAGCAACAACAGATTTGAATGCGATGGAAATAAGATATAGGGCTTGGACACAAGAAGATACAAATTTCATAAGAAATCCAGTAGATTCTATGCTGGGCGCAAATGAAAACATCCCAATAAAATATGGTTTGTATGCTGATACTTACTTAAAAGAAGTTCAGTTAATGGCTGGATCATTGAATTGTCAGAATGATGTTTGTATTTCATACACAATCTTAGATGACCAGTTTACATATGATGTTGGGAAGTTTAATGGTGTGTTGGATTATTATTATGCATTGGATTTAGAATTAACTTCTATTATTGAACAACAAATTTCTTTGTCAGTTCAGACAGAAGATACCCCTAAACTTTATCTAAATAATTATGCGGAAAGCCCAACAGAGTTTTCCCCCAAAGATGAAAAGAACACAAAGCAAAATGTTTTTGTAGATATGGCATCAATGGAAAAAAAGAAAGTAAGATTTTATTTTAATCCGTTTAAAGAAGGACTTACAAATATTGCGGTAAAAACAATTACCTCAAAGGGCGTAATTGAGAAAAATATTTCGGTAACTATTTTCCCTAAAAAAGAAATGGAAGTAATTTTAAATGGTGATTTTATTCCTCTTGGAGAAGATTTTCCAATAATAGTTAAAGAAAAAGGCGGAAATTATTTAACAAATGCGAAGATTACAATTTCAGATAAAAAAACAAAAAAGAGTGTTGTGTTTGTTGAAGGCACAGGAAAAGTAGACTTTGGAAAAGATGGTAGATATTTGATAAAGAATAGTTTTACAAGCGGGTTTTATTTAGTTTCTGTAAGCGTTCCAGGGTACTTGCCAACAGAATTAGAAATTTTGCTTGGAAATGTTGGTGCGTTGTATGTTAAAAGCGATAATGATTTAATAATTCCAAAAAATGCAAAACACGGAACTGTAAAAATATCTGTTCAGAATAAAACAAAGCTTCCAGTTGAATCAATGTCTGTGAATATAGTAAGTTCTAATTTGAGTTCTAACTTTTTAATAAGTGCAAAAATGGTTACTGGATTTATTGCTGCAAATGGTGTTGCAGAGTTAGTAGTAACTGGCTCTTATAACGGCGACGAAGAAAGAGAAAACGGGGTTGTAGAATTAGAAATAGTTGGGGTTCAGAATAAAAATGAAATTACAAAAATAAAAACAAAAGTATTTGTTTATTATAATAAAGAAATAAAGAACACAAGTTGTTTGTGGGCAAGTAAAGAAGCATTAATTTATAGTTTGCCGGCTGTACAAAATGCAAAAATAGAAGATAGTATTTTATTTAGAAATAATTGTGAATATGATTTGAAAGTTACACCGCAAATGGTTTCAGATGATGCGTCAAATTATGGCTTGCAGTTGAACATGCAAGGATTTGATTTGAAAAAAGGAGAAGAAAAATCAATAAAGTTTACATTGGTGAATTTGACTCCAGTAATAATGGCTGATGAAACAAAAGTATTATCATTGTATTTGGCAACAGATTATTTTACAAAAAATATACCTTTAAATATTACAATTTGGAATGCAGCAAGTTCTTTATCTATACTTACTGCGGGGCATATATTTGTGTCTGCGTTTAAAGAGATGCAAGGCCAATATGTTCCAGTAATAATACAGAACAATGGAAGAATGCCAATACATAATATCCAGGTAATGGCTTCCAGTAATAGATACCAGATGCAGCCATACAATTATGCCACAAATACTGGCCAGAATTTTTTGAATAGTTATAGCCAGCTAAATAATTCCAGATATAATCAACCAGGATATAATTCTAGTGTAAATAATAAGGGTGTTGATGCCTTTACTTATCAATCGGGATTAACACAAGATCAATATGCAAATCCTGGAAATTATGTTGATCCGCATTCAAGCATTTATAATAGCCCAGCTTATGGAAGTTATGCTTCTGGCGGAAGTGCAATTAATTTTATGCCATCAACAATTCAAGTTTTGGCACCGGGACAGGCAACAATGCTTCAAGGATATATTAACATGCCATCTACCTCAAAGCAAACAGAACAATATTATGGGATACAAGCAAGAGGAACAATACAAGGAATTAATCAACAAATATCTGCGAACGGATATCTTGTAATACATGTTTCTCCAGATAAATGTATTACTGTAAAAAAGGGAACAAAACCAGAAAATAAATTGACTTACATAAGCGAAACTTTTGGAAAAGAAATTGCAAGGTCCTTTACTTTAGTAAATAATTGTGCGGAAGCAGTATCAATAACAGGGGTAAGTGAAGCAGAATTATTTGGAAACAAAACAGTTTTATCTGCGCCAAATGGGACAACAATTGAATTGGGGCAAGAAAAAGAATTTATTTTAACAATAACTGCAAGTAAGGAAATTTCAAGAGATAATACCTTATTTGTTAAAGGTGTTTTGGGTGTAAGCCAAGGTCCGTTTAATATTCCATTATTAGTTAATTTGAGATTTGGTGGCGGGGCATTGACTGGGACTGGCGAAGCAACAGTTACAGATCAGAAACAAATAAAAGATTGTGTTACTGGAAATGAATTATCTGTGTTTTACCCAAGAATCACAACTGCAGATTGTTCTACAATGGGCTATTGCGATAGTGAATCAATGTCCAAATTTTTGATTGCAAAAATAAAATATTATTTGGAAGTATATAAGAAAAAATTGACAACAATAAATAATAAATTAGAAAATACAAATTGCGAAGTTGGATCTGCATCTTGTTCATTTGAAGACTTTGGTTTAGAGGCATTAGAGTTGAATGTATATTTTACAAATGACAAATTAACACAAGCCCAGATGGATAATGATTTGAAAAAAATTAACACGGGCTTAATAGAAACCGCAATAACAGATGGAATAGAGTTAACCGAAGTAACATCTACCTGGACAAAAAGATTGTATTTAGATAAACAACTTGATGGTTGTGGAAAATATAGTTTGAGAATCACGGGTGCGGTGCAAGTAATTAATAATGATATCATACAAAAAGACAGCTACAATATGTATGTTCAAGTTTTGAAAAAAGAAAAAACATCCCAATGTGAATTAAAAGTTCAAAATGCATTGAATTATTTGCCAAAAGATGCACAAACAAAAAAAGATAATCCTTTGGGATTGCGTGTAGGTTATGTGGATTATGATTCTATGGATTTAGAATCAATTGCACAAGATGTTTCGAAACAAATATTTAACCAAGATAGATTTTTGAAATCAAAACCTAACACCTTGTTTTTGAAAAGAGATTCTGTTGCAGAAGGAAACTTAGTTGAATTTAGTATAAAACAAAATGGAACCGATGTAATAATTACTGTAAAAATAAATAAAAATTTAGATATTGGAAACGAAGCCATACAAAAAGATGTTGTAAAAGCAATAACTGGTTTCTTAAACGGAAACTTTGATGGTTGTATTGTTAACACAGGCGAAGGTGTCCCAAATTCTGCAAAAGTAAAATCTGGAACCGGTGGTTTAAGCGGGAAAACTAAGCAACCCGGTGAAAAAGACATTACTGCAGGAGATATAAAAATCGGTATTTGTAGTAAATTGCCATTAGGAAAAGGAACTTGGCATTGTGATATTACTGTAGAGTCACAATCTCTTGGAAGAGTTGATTTATTTTTGATTTACCCTGCAGATACTGGCTTAGAAGCGTACTTTGATTCTAAAGGACAGACAAATAAAACAATAGAGCTTACTAAAGAAGGAAATAAAAGCGTTGGAAAAGCAAAAATAAATGTTGAAATAACTGATGCATTCAAAGTTAACTCTGGAGCAAACAGTGATAGCTCTGGGTTATTCTATTATGCGGAAAGAGAAGGAATTAAAACAGAACCAATAAGAATTGCATTTGATGCAGACTGTGGAATAACCGCACAAACATTTGTAAATGCATTAATGGTTGATATTGGAAAAAATGAAAAAGACTTCAAAGAATATGCTTTGATTTATGAAAAAGGTGTGGAGAGCAGGAATACTTGTGAACTTTTTACAAACTTTGTAAAAGAAGGCCCACAACTAGGTGAAAAAAGTATATTTGATGTAGACTTTAAAGGAACAAAGAAATATGCAAATATATATTATCCTGATTGTCCATTACAGCAAAAAAGTGTTGTTGCAGCTTTAACTAGTAATGCAACAGACCCAACAAAACTTGGTGCAGCAACAGCAGCAGGAATGACTGCATGTCTGGTTACAGAAAAATGGATTTTGAAATTTTTAGGTCCAATTGGGTGGGCTGGCGCAGCATTAGACTGTGGAATATTTATGGGTATTAATGTTGGTACAGAATACTATCAAGCCCACAGAGTGAATGCAAAAGCAGGAATATCTGAAAAGAATTGGACAGATTCAGTTCATGATGGTATAGCATCAGTACCAATTTTGGGAACAATTTTGGGATTAGAAGATTATTCTAGTATAGAAGATGACATTGCACAAATGAAAGAAGAACAATCATTTGTAGAAGCAGGAAAAGAAGGAGTTTGGGATCAGAAAGAAGAACAAGGATTAGCAGCTGTATTGTTATCTTTGAGAAAGGCAAAATCAACTGTAACTCCTGAAACAACAACCCCAGAACCGGGAATCCCTCCTGAGACTACATCTCCCCCTATCCCAGAAGAGCCTTTAGTTCCAAAAACAGAGGAACCACTTGTAAAACCTAAAGAATCTATTCCAACGGAAGAACCACCAAAAGCAACATTTGAT
>CAZMCX010000040.1:0-6923 GCA_964565125.1 uncultured archaeon | reverse complement strand
AGAGTCTGAAGAACTTTTCTATGAAAAGTTACTTCTTACTAACAAAAGCTTTTGCAAGAGTGAAAGTTTTGTTTTACGTAGGCTTTTCTTAAAAGCCCCATAACTTTGTGACTCAAAACATAACCTTTTATATATATCCTGCTTTAATATATATAGGTTTATGAGTGTGAGATACTATGTTTGGTGAGCATGTAAATAACCTCAAATATCTGGGATTAACTGAATACCAGGCAAAGGTTTTGTATGCTTTAATGAAGAATAAAGTAAGCACTATTTCTGAGATAGAGAGTATAGCGGGTGTACCAAAGACTAGAATTTATGATGTAATGAAGGAATTAATGGACAAAGACTACGTTATCCTGATAGAAGACAAGCCAAAGAAATATAGAATAAGAAATGTAGACCTAGTTTTAGATAATCTTGTTGAGACAAAAGAAAAAGAGTTCAACAATGTTAAGGTAACTGTGGGCACAATGAAAGAAATGTTTAAAACAAATGAAATGCCTTTACAAAACAAAATGGTTAATATGGACAAAAAGAACTTCCTAAAGTTGTTAAACGAAGAGTTAGCTAATGCAAACCTTAACATCTGCGCATTTTCTGGCTCGGAGATAGGGGAAAAAGAGCTAAAAGAGAGACTTAAAAAAGCAGTAGAGAAGAATATAAGCGTAAAAATTGTTACTCGCCCCGAGCATAAAAAGCATATCTGGGAAATAGGCGGGGAAGGCAAAGAATTCAATCACAATATTTTAGCATACTTAATAGACGGAAAAAAAGCTATTTTTAGATTAAATACTGATAGTGAACAGCAATATAAAGTATCAATAGTAGAGAACAACGAAGGTTTAGTAAATATGATGAAGTCATACTTTGATAATTGCTGGTCTCAAGGAAAGTAATTGATTAGGGCCCTTTACTTGTGAAGAGATTCTTTTTAAAGGTTACTATATAATATGTATATAATATCTTATTTTCAACCTGTGAACTGTAATAGGGAGGTGTTGTGATGCCACAGTTTGTGAAATTTGAAACCCCACAAGAGACTTATGATAAAATAAAGGCTTTACTTTCTAAGGTGTCTAGGGGCGGAAAAATAAAAGCCGGAGTTAACGAAGTAACTAAGGCAATTGAAAGAGGAATGGCTAAGTTTGTAGTAATGGCTGAGGATGTTAGCCCTGAAGAACTTTTAATGCATATACCGGTGTTGTGTAAGGAGAAGAAAGTCTCTTATGGCTACTTACCAACAAAGAAAGATTTGGGCGAAGCTTCAGGATTAAAGATTTCAGCATCATGTATTGCAATAACTGATGACGGAACCTTGACTAAAGATGTTGAACAATTGAAGACGCAATTGTTGGAACTGGTTAAGTGAGGTGTATATTATGGCTGATGAAATGGGAACACCTGCAGAAATAGTTGAATTGATAAAAAGAACTGGTGTGAGTGGAGAAATAACTCAAGTTCTTTGTAGAATATCGGATGGCCCAGAAAAAGGAAGAGTAAAAAGACGAAATGTTAAAGGTCCAGTACAGAAGGGAGATGTCTTAATTTTGCTAAATGTGCAGAAGGAAGCAAAAGAGATAAGAGCAAGGTGATGACTGATGAAATGTTCATTCTGTAATAAAGAGATTAAGGAAGGTAATGGGGTAGAATATGTTAAAAACGATGGAACCATATTCTTCTTTTGTAGTTCAAAGTGCCAGAAAAATAAACTAAAGCTTAAGAGAAATCCAAATAAAGTAACATGGGTTAAAAAAGCTAAGAAGTGAGGAGTTGTTTTATGATTAGGGAGCCAATAGTTGTTGTTGTAGGCCATGTTGACCATGGAAAGACAACACTATTAGATGCAATCAGGGGAAGCACAGTTGCGTTAAAAGAAGCAGGAAGAATAACCCAGCATATTGGGGCAACAGATGTTCCTCTTGAGGTGGTAAATAGCTTTGCGGGCCCTCTAATTGAAAAGTTCAAATTTGATTTGAAGATCCCCGGGCTTTTGTTTATAGATACTCCTGGGCACGAAGCCTTTTTTACTTTGAGGCAAAGGGGCTGTAGTCTTGCAGATATTGCAATTTTAATTGTTGATATAATGCAGGGGTTACAACCACAAACAAAAGAGGTAATAAAATATCTTAAGGAAAATAAAACCCCATTTATTGTGGCTTTGACAAAAGCAGATATGCTTCAAGGCTGGGATAAAACCCAGAAAATAGATGTTTTAATGAAAGAAGTTGATGAAGGCACAAGTAATTTAGCAAAGGATTTTAATAATAGATTTTATAAGATCTTTGGTGATCTTTACGAACAGGGTTATCCTGTTGAAAGGTTTGACAAAATAAAAGACTTTACTAAAGAGATAATTTTGCTGCCAGTAAGTGCAAAGACTGGGCAGGGGTTAGAATATCTGCTTTTGTTTTTGTCTGGATTATCCCAGAAATATTTAGAGAAAAAACTTGCTTTGAATGTTGAAGGCAAAGCAAAAGGGTTTGTTCTAGAAGTGAAAGAAGCAAAAGGGCTTGGAACAGTAATAGATGTAATAATTACTGATGGAGTAATTAAGAAGAATGATTTTATTTGTCTAAGCGGAAAGCTTGGAACAATGTACACAAAAATTAAAGGTATTTTGAAACCAAAAGAGTTGCAGGAAATAATGCAAAAAAAGGTTGACTTTGATTATGTTGACGAAGCAACTGCTGCAGCAGGAGTAAGGATCGTAGCACATAAGCTTGATTCTGTTATTGCAGGAGATAGTTTGGCAGTTGTAGATGTAGTCTGCGACGAAGAAAAGTGTGAAGTGTTGTGTAGAGAAAAAGGGATATTAGTTAAGGCAGATACAATCGGATCTCTAGAAGCATTAGATTCTTTGATAAAGAAAGAAGGATTAGAAATATTACAATCCGGAATTGGTAATATAACAAAAGAAGATATTTTGAAAGCCTCTGTTGCAGATAGTTGGAAAGATAGAGTGATATTTGGGTTTAATGTAAATATTTTAGATAATGCTTTGGATTTACAAAAGAGTAAAGATGTTCATGTGATTCAAAGTTCAGTGGTTTATGATTTAATAGCGAAATATAAAAAATGGATGGCGGAAACAGATAGCAAAAACTTTGAAGAGCTTGTGAAGAAAGCAGGACATCCTGTTTCCTTTAAAATATTTCCTGAGCATATATTTAAAAGGACCAAACCATTGGTTTGTGGAGTAAAAGTAATAAGTGGGAAGCTTTATCCTGGAACAAAGGTGGCAATTGATGGCAAGATCCTGGGAACAGTTAAACAAGTTCAGGATAATGGGAAAACAATAGATTTTGCTTCAGAAGGCCAAGAAGTTGCGATCTCAATTGATGGCGGAAATTCAGATAAAATAGATCTGAATAAAGAAGTGATTTCCTATTTCAGGGAATATGAAATGGGAGAGTTTAAAAAATATTTATCAGATGATTTGATTAAAAAAGTAGAGGAATTAAGTAGGAGTTTGTTAAACTAAGGTGATAAAATGATAGTGAATTTATCTAATCCAAAGACATCAAAAACATATACTGTTAAAGTTGATAGCCCAGTTTATATTGGAAAAAAAATTGGGGATGAAGTTCAATTAGAAATAATTGGAGTTGGCGGAAAAGGAATAATAACAGGGGGTTCAACAAAAGAAGGTATGGCAATGGCTTCTTTTTTGGGTAATCAGGGCCACAAGAGAGTTTTACTTACTCCTGGTTTTGGATTTAAAAACTCAAAAGTTAAAGGCGAAAAAGTAAGAAAAACTTTGCATGGAACTTTTGTCGATGAAAGAATAGCACAAATAAACATAAAATTGGTTGAGTTAAAAGAAGATAATTTGGATGCTAAATTTGGGAAACCAAAAGAAGAAAAAAAAGAATGAATGTGATAATATATGGATACTAAACAGGCAGTAGTAAATATTGGTTTGATTGGTCATGTTGACCATGGAAAAACCAGTATAACCAAAATGTTGTCTGGAAAATGGACTGATACTCATTCTGAAGAAATAAAAAGAGGAATCTCAATTAGATTGGGATTTGCAGATACAGTTTTTTATAAATGTGGTAAATGCAAGACTTATACTACTGAAGAAAAATGTAAGTGTGGCAATAAGGCAACAGCTTTACGAAGAGTTTCGTTTGTTGACGCCCCTGGCCACGAAACTTTAATGGCTACTATGCTTAGTGGAGCAACAATAATGGATGGTGCATTGCTGATAATCGCTGCAAATGAAGAATGCCCTCAGCCAAGAACAAAAGAGCACTTGATGGCTGTAAAGATGTCAGGAGTAAAGACTATTGTTGTTGTTCAAAATAAGGTAGACTTAGTAACTAAAGAAAAAGCTTTGGAGAACTATAACCAAATAAAGACATTTTTGGAATCTTTGGGTTATAAAGATGTGCCAATAATACCTGTTTCAGCAAATATGGGCTTAAATAAATCTGAACTGATTCAAGCAATAGAAGAAACAATAGAAACCCCTAAGCACGATGATAAAGCAAATTTGTATATGTGTATAGTGAGATCATTTGATATTAATAAACCTGGAGACGACATAGAAAATTTAATTGGTGGGGTTCTTGGTGGAACAATTCTTAAAGGACAAATAAAAGTTGGAGATGAAATAGAGATCTCCCCAGTAGATGGAGAGAAATTAGTAACTAAAGTTGTATCTTTGAGAACAGGTAAAGGGGAATTAGAAACTGCTAGATCGGGTGGTTTAATTGCGGTTGGAACAGAATTGGATCCAGCAATGAGTTATAATGATTCTCTGAAAGGGAAAGTAGTTGGCCACGTTGGTGAATTGTCTAAACCAGTATCACAAATAGAATTAGATGTTACTTCTTTAGAAAGAGAATTAATGAAATTTGATAAACCAATAATTGTTAATGAACCTTTAGTTTTGACTATTGGAACAAGCACAAACTTGGGGATTGTTAGTGCAATAACAAAAAACAAAGTAAAAATAAATCTAAAATTAAAAAGTATAATAGAAAAAGGACAAAATATTGCAATAAGCAGAAATTTCCAGAACGGCTGGCATTTGTATGGTTATGGAAGAAGTATATGATGTTGTAGTTGTTGATACAAGTGTTTTGATATCAGCATATGAACTTAAAAAAGATCCTTTTGAAGGATTAGATGTAAAACAAATATATATCCCTGGGAGCGTTGTTCGGGAACTTGAGAAATTGGAGAAAACTGCAACAAAATATAATGTTGCGAAAAGATTAATATTTAAGTTATTATCCTTATACAATATTATAATCGGGAAAGACGAAGGAAGCTTTGCTGATAAAGAAATTTTGAAATTAGTAGGTAAATATAAAGTATTTTTTACAAATGATAAAATGCTTAAACAAGAATTAAAAAAGAATGGTGGAATAGTTTATTCTTTTTCAGCAAAAGGGCTAAGAAAATATAATTAGATTTTTGAGTGTGATAAGATGTTTTATATTATAAATATGGAAAAAGTTGTAAGAATACCTGCATCAAAGTTTGGATCCGAATTAAAAGATATTGTTAAGGAAGTTCTGAATGATGAGATAAAAGGAAAAATAGAAGAGAGATATGGTGTTGTAATTTGTGTTGTTGATATCTTAGACTTTGGAGAAGCAAAAGTGCCATTAGGGGATAGTGCAGCATACATAAATGTAAAATATAAAACCTTGGTATTCTCTCCAGAGGTTGGTGCAATATACGAAACAAATGTAAAAGATGTAGTTGAGTTTGGAGTATTCTTGGGCCTTGGTCCTTTTGATGGGCTTGTACATGTATCACAATTAATGGACGATTTCATAAATTATGATGCAAAGAATAGAAGCTTTGTTGGAAGAGATACAAAACTAATTTTGGGAATTGATGACTTGGTTTATGCTAAACTAATAAATTGTAGCTATGGTGGCGATGTAGTTCAATCTAAGATCGGATTAACTATGAGACAAAAGGGATTAGGGAAACTGGAATGGATCCTGAAATCTAGAACTGATGTTGAATCTAAAGAAGAAGCAGCTAAAAAAGAACCAAAGAAAGAGGGAGTTAAGAAAGTAGCAAAGAAGAAAGCTAAGTAAGGTAGAAAAAAGGACCTGTTGTGGTTAGGATTAAAGGGTGCTAAAGAGAAGGGCAAAACAAATTAAGGCAAAGAAACTGCTTTGGCTTTTATATGGGCGTGATTAGATGGTTAAAAGAGATTTTGCATGTAAGACTTGTGGATACATAAGCGAGGAAGCAATAGAATTGTGCCCCGCATGTAATAATAAAAAGTTCACAACTTTTTGGCAAGGATATGTAGTTATAATTGATGTTGAAAAGTCTCAAGTAGCAAAAATACTTGGGATAACAAAACCTGGGAAGTTTGCATTAAGGATAGGATAAGGTGATAAAATGAAATTTAAAACAGTAAAAGAGTCAGACAATAGGTTGCTTAATAGAAGAGAGTTTATGATTTTGGTTGAAGATACTGATAAGACCCCAAAGAGAGAAGATCTTGTAAAACAAATCTCTGCAAAAATGGGATTCGATGACAAGAAAGTAGTTGTTGATAAAATTTACACTACATATGGGATCCCAGAAGTAAGAGTTTATGTAAAAGTTTACGACAATATAAAAGATTTAGAAGAAATAGAATCAAAGAAAAACAATAAAGTAAGGGCAAAACTATTGGGAATAGAAGTTAAAGGCGATAAGAAAGGGGCAAAAGGAAAAGCACCAGCCAAGGCTCCAGCAAAAGAAGAGCCTAAAGTAGATGCCCCTAAAGCACCCAAAGAAGAAAAGAAAGTAGAAGCCAAGGTAGAGCCAAAGGCAGAAAAGAAAGAATAGTAGGATTATTTGTAAAAAATAAAGGAGTAAAGCTGAGCCAAGTAAAACCAATTAAAAGACACAGGATTATCTTGGCAGATTATAATTTGGATGTGATAATTATGGCA
>CAZMCX010000039.1:0-6960 GCA_964565125.1 uncultured archaeon | reverse complement strand
AAGTCGAAGCCTTACTAACACAAGTTTGTATGCTGGAAACAAGATTAAATAAGAGGGATTTTTATGACACACAAAGATGCGAATTTGCCGTGGGTTGAAAAATATAGGCCTGATTCTTTAAATGATGTTGTAGGAAACGAACTAGTTGTAAAAAGATTAAAGAAATACACAGAGGATAAAGATCTTCCAAATATGATTTTTGCAGGGCCCGCAGGTACAGGAAAAACAACCAGTGCAATAGCAATATCTAAACAATTGTTCAAAGAAAATGCTGAGAGAAATTTTTTAGAATTAAATGCGAGTGTAACACCAGATACACCAATTTTAATAAAAGAAGGCAAAGAAATACATAGAGTTAATTTTGGTTGGCTCGCAGAGAAATATTTTTTAGATTTTGTATCTAAGCGGGTTTGTATTGATGATCTAGAAGTGTTATCTTTAGATAAGTGCAACAATGTTAAATTTATGAAAGTAGGACATTTGTTTAGACATAAAGTAAACGAAATATTAAAAATAAAATATGAAGGTGGCGAAGTAAAAACAAGTTTATCTCATTCTATAATGGTTTTTGATGATTGTGGCAATATAATTACTAAAAAAGCCTCAGAAATAAAGAAAGGCGATCTTTTGATTTCTTTTAAAACAGATTTTGAAGGGCAATCAAATTATATTGATTTAGAAAAATATAAATCTGCTGAATTTTGTCAATTAAGAAGTGGTATTCAACCAAATCCTACATTCAAAAAAAATTTTGACACACTTTCAATTGATGATGATTTAAGTTGGTATTTTGGAATGTATTTAGCAGAAGGTTGTACTTCTATGTCAAACACAGGTACTAGTGGTCAGATTATTTATACTTTGGGTTATCCCAACCCAAAAGATGTACCGCATATAGAAAATATACAAAAAATAAGTACTTCTTTAGGATTAAACTATTCTTGTTATTTAGGAGCATCTGGTTTTGATAGAACAAAGAAAACCTCTTTGCAGACAAGAGTTTTTAATACACAATTAGCAAAGTTTATGCAAGCTAATTTTTATGGTGGCGATATATCCCACAAAGCGAATACAAAAAGAGTACCCACCTTTATTTTTGATACAAATTCAAAACAAAGATTATCATTTATAAAAGGATATTGGGATGGTGATGGTTCCGGAATTTGGGAAAAAGTTGCACGAATATCATCAGTATCTCAAGAATGTCTTATAGATGTTGTTTGGTTAAGTAGACTATCTAATGTTGAATCAAGCGTTTTTCCAAAAGAAACAAGATTAATTTGGCCAAATAAATCTTTTAGTTATACTAAAGCAGAACTTTTGCCATCAAAAATATTCAACAAATTAGCAGAAAAATACAAAGGGAAGACAAAATATTTGCTGAGACATTCACTTTATAGTAAAATGTGTGATCGTATTTCGAAGACTGCTGCAGAAAAAGTATTGGCATTATTAAAAAATAAAAAAGGATTAGAAAAGCTCAACAAATTAGTAAATTCTGATTTATATGTTCTAGCGGTAACAGAAATAAAAAAGGAAAAACATAATGATTATGTGTATGATGTTTCTGTTCCGGGTGCTGAAGTTTTTTGGGGTGGCACAGCCCCTGTTTTGCTTCATAATAGTGATGACAGGGGCATCGATGTTGTTAGAAAAACAATAAAAGATTTTGCAAGAACCCTCCCCTTAGAGGCTGAGTATAAAATTATTTTTTTGGATGAGGCGGATGCTTTAACACAAGATGCCCAGCAAGCATTAAGAAGAACAATGGAAAAATATACAAGAACATGCAGATTTATTTTATCTTGCAATTATTCATCACGCATTATTGAACCAATACAATCAAGATGTGTTGTCTTTAGGTTTAAGCCTTTGGAAAAAGAATCTGTTATAAACAGACTAGAAGAGGTTTCGAAAAACGAAAAACTAAAAATAGATAATAAAGCATTGAGCGCAATATTTTATGTTTCATTAGGCGACATGAGAAAAGCAATAAATATTTTACAAGCGTGTAGTGTTTTGGATGATTCTATTGGTGAGCAAGAAGTATTCACAGTAAGTGCCAGGGCAAGGCCTGAAGAAGTAAAAAAAATGGTTTTACTCGCAAAAGATGGAAAATTTAAAGATGCAAGAGATCTTTTATACAAACTGATGTTTAATTATGGTATGTCTGGAGAAGATATTTTGAATCAAATTTATCGCGAAGTAGTTGATTTTTCAGAGGATTATTTGAATTCGAGAGAAAAAGTAAGTTTAATTGAGATTATAAGTGAAATTAATTTTAGAGTATCTGAAGGTGCAAACGATAGGCTTCAAATAGAGGCTATGTTGGCCATGTTTAATTTACACACTAAGCAGTAAAATTTATATGTAAATTTTATGTATCGATTGTGTATTGGCTAATACACTAAACAGTAAAATTTGTGGTTAGGTATAAATATTGGTGATTTGATGGGAGAAATAATGGGAGATTTATTTAAGGATACTCAACAGAAGAAAAAGAAAGATATTAGACAAGACGATTTTAATAAAGAATTGCAGAGTATAATTGGTTCGCCAAAGAAAATTTCTTTGCCAGAAGAGGAACAGTCAACAAAAGATGTACCAATTCAAAAAATTGATTCAAAACATTTTGAAAATCTCAAAAATATACTGAATACAACAAAAGAAATAAGTGTAGATTCTTTAGGAGAAGTTCAAAAAACAGTTGTTGCAAAATATAATCAAGTTACAATATACAAATTAGAAGGACGCCCATTATTGCATTATGAAGTGCCTGTGCCAAAAGCAAATACGAGCGAACAAGAAATAATAAATACAATAAAGGAAGCAGCTACAAGAATAATTTCTCTAGCACCATATAAAATAAGGGACGAGAAACAAAGATGGAATGTTTATTATCAAAAAGTTATGGAAATAATTAATTCATCTCCAGAATTGAAAATTCCAGAGAGCATGTTAAGTTTTTATGCTGAAAGTGTTGTAAGAGAAATGGTGGGTTTTGGAAAAATAGATCTTTTGTTAAAAGATGATTTATTAGAAGAAATAATGATTATTGGCCCAAACCACCCAGTGTACGTTTTTCATAGGCAATATGAAATGATGACAACAAATATTGTTTTTTATACTGATAAAGAGATTCAAGATATTGTTGGAAGAATTGCAAGATATGCAGGAAGAAGAATAGATTATTCACAACCATTATTGGATGCTCGTTTGCCTGATGGATCAAGAGTAAATGCTACTTTGCCCCCAGCATCTGTTCAAGGCTCTACCTTAACTATTAGAAAATTTAGAGAAGAGCCATATACTGTTGTTGATTTGATAAGTTATAAAACATTTGATTCTTATGTTGCTGGTTTTTTATGGACTTGTGTTGAAGGCTTAAGTACAAAACCAGCAAATATCGTTATTTCTGGAGGTACAGGATCAGGTAAAACAACAACTCTAAATGTTTTGTGTTCTTTGATCCCTGAATATGAAAGGATTATTTCGATCGAGGACACTTCAGAATTAAATCTCCCTTTGAAACATTGGATTAGATTAGAATCTAGGCCACCAGGAATAGAAGGCACCGGGGAAATTACTTTAGAGATGCTTACAAAGAATGCTTTGAGAATGAGACCCGATAGAATAATAGTTGGTGAAGTAAGAGGTGCTGAAGCAGATACTCTTTTTACTGCTATGTCAACAGGACACGATGGAAGTATGGGAACATTGCATGCAAACAATTCTGATGAAACTTTAACACGAATTACAAACCCACCAATGAACGTTCCTAAGATGATGTTGGCAGGATTGGATATGATAATTGTTCAAAATAGGTTGCACGACAAAAAAAAAGGAACAATAAGACGAATTGTGGAGATTTCTGAAGTTTCTGGCGTTATTGAAGATCAAATTAAAACACAAAGGATATTTGAATGGGATCCTAAACGCGATAAAATATATGATACTTCTATACCTTCAAGAGTAGTTAAAAATATTTCAACATATTCTGGAAGAACAACACAAAATGTAAAAGACGAAATAGATAATAGAGCACAATTCTTTGATTTGTTGTTAGAAAAAAATATAAGAAAAAAAGACGATGTCGCAAAATATATTGCGAAATATTATGAATCTTAAAATTTGTGATGAATATGGCCAGTAATTATTTTTCTCAAAAAGAAAAATAACAACAGGTCCAAAAAAATAAAAAGAGGAATTTTTATGGCTTATCAACAAACCTTTGTTTCAGATACCAGCAAAAATAAAGTTGAAATACAAGAACAGATAGACATGTCTAAAGTTGATGCCATAGTTAGTAGAATAAAAGAAAAATATGAGAAGCAAGGATTGTTAGGGGATTCAGAAACATATAATTTAAAAGAATTAAGATCATTGATCTCCGAGGGAAAAAGAGCAAAGATAGAAGTGTTGAAGCCTGCTGATTTATCGTACAGTTTTAATCCTGTTGTACGAAATATTGGCACAATATATACTAAATTCAGCAAGTTTTTTGGATTTATTGCAAAAAAGATTTTAGGAAAATTGCCAGAGTCTAAAGTGTTAGCATACGAACTTTATTCTGCAGATATAAATTATAGTGTTTCACAATATTTGGCAATAGCATCAGTTTCTGTTTTTTTATTTAATTTGGTAGTAATTATTGCATTATTTTCTGTATTTTTATTGTTAGGAGTAAGTTTTTTAATACCTTTAATATTGTGCATCTTCTTTTTTATAGGGGGTGCATTTTTTGCTTTGAAATACCCCTCAATGATTGCAAAAAAGAGAGCTAAAGAAATAGATACTAATTTGCCTTTTGCATTAAGGCACATGGCAACTCTCTTGAGAGCTGGGGTGGACTTGTATAAAGTGGTAAGAACAGTTGCTGTATCTGATTATGGTGTTTTGTCACAAGAATTAACAAAAACAATAATGGAAGTTGAAGAAGGCCAAGACATTAAAGATGCTTTGAGAGCATTATCCCTCAGAACAAAATCATTTGCTTTGAAAAACGCAATAAATCATTTGTTAAGAGCATTAAAGAGCGGAGGAAATTTGTCAGAAATAATGACAACAATTGCAGATGATGTGTCTTATCAATTGTCTGCAGATATTGATACCTTTTCTGGGAAATTAAATTTTTTAGGAGTAATTTATATTTTTGTTGGAATTGTTGTTCCTGTAATGTTGGCAATATTATCTGGAATAAGGAATGCGCCTTTGGGATCGAGCATTTCCTTTTTTGATGCTCTTCCTTTAACTCCAACTGTAATAATAATTTCTTTTTTAGTAATATTCCCGCTGATATTATTGGGTTTGTTATTGTATATTAGAAGTATAAGGCCAAGTATATAGTGATATTTTATGTTCAATATAAATTTGATGTTGCAAAAATACCAAACTGTTTTGTACAGGAACAAAATAAAGATAAATGTTAATCTTTGGCTTCTCCTTGCTTTGATTGTTGGTTTGATAGTTTTGTTTTTGTTTATTTTATTAGGAAATATAGTTTTAGGGATCGTAGGATTTTTGTGTGCATTTGATTTGTTTATAGGTTATCCCTTATTTTTAGAAGAGAAAAGAATTTCTCTTATAGAAAAGTATTTTCCAAATGCATTAAGAGAAATTGCATATCTTTTAAAAACCGGAGGAACGTACGAATACGCTATAAGAGAGTTGACAACTTATGATTATGGGCCATTGAATGATGAATTTGAAAATGTTTTGCTAAGATTAGAACAAGGTTATAATTTTGAAGAATCATTATCTATTGTTGCTGAAAATGTAGATTCACAAATGGTGAAAAAGACAATATCTATAATTTCAGATTCTATAAAAGCTGGTGCTTCTTTATCAGATATTTTAGAGGATTTGTCTGAAGATATGCGAAAATTATACAAATTAGAATTAGATAGAAAAGCAAAAACAATGATGCAAATGCTTTTTATTTTTGCAGCTGGAGCAATAATTGCTCCCGCAATCTATGGTTTGGTTTTAACCCTAATCGATTTTTTACTTACTGTAACATCATCTGCAGGACTGGCAAAGCTAGAAACAGTTGCAACTGCACTAGGTGTTAGAAATTTAATCGAAAGCGTATTAACTATATTTGTTTTTATTCAGGCTTTGGCATCATCTATAATGGTTGTTTTCATGCGTGAACGTAAATTTGCAAAAACCTTTTTGTATCTGCCATTGTTTTTATTGTGTGCGTATATTGCATTCTACGGCATAAAGTACCTTTCGAAATATTTATTAATAGGAATGATGTAATTTTAGTGAGCATTTATGAATGAAAGTTATATTGATGATAAAAAAGCACAAACATCTTTGGAAGTAATATTGATTGTAGCTGGTGTTTTGGTACTAGTTACATTAATAGGTTATTATATTAAAACCAAGGTTGTTGAATCTCAACCAGATGAAAACAAGTGGAAAGAATTGTATGAAAAAACAAGTGGAAAATAAAATTATTTTTGGAGGGGTAAAAAATGAAATTTCTAAAAGATGAAAAAGCACAAGGCGCTTTGGAGTACCTTTTAATTATTGGTGGGTCTATTGTTCTGGCTGCTGTGGTTATTGCTATTGTAATTAATTTGGGCAAGAAAGGCGGCTCAGATGTAAATAGCCAAACCGAAGTTTACACGGATACCTTAAAAAGCGGAAAAGCTGCAATACCAGAAATAAAGTAGTGATCCTTTTATGTATTTTAAAGAAAAGAGGGCTCAAGTATCTTTAGAGTACCTCTTAACTATTGTTTTTGCAATTGTTTTGGTTGCAATAGTTACTGTCTTTGTTTTAAATGTGCATTACTTAGGTGATGTTGCAAAGGACAGAATAAAAAATTATAAAACAAAATACTTTGAAAAAATCTTCGCCTAGCACACTGGGCATACAGTGTAGAATATTTTATATCTATCGACACAAATATTTTACAAAGTGTCACAAGATCTTTGGAATACAAAGCCT
>CAZMCX010000038.1:0-7197 GCA_964565125.1 uncultured archaeon | reverse complement strand
CGTCTTTCAGTAATATTTATAAAGATGTGTAAATATTTATTATTAGATGACTATGGGAAGCAAAAATATAACTCTAAAGGTTGATGAAAAACTCTATAATTCTTATAAAGAATACTGTAAAAAGAAGGGATTGGTTATTTCAAGACAGTTTGAGATTTTTGTTGAAAAGGAGTTAGAGAAAAATGAAAAAAGAAGGTAAATATAAACCTACAATTAAAGAGTGGCCTGAAGATGAAAGACCAAGAGAACGTTTGATAAAATATGGGCCGGATAAACTCTCTGATACTGAACTATTGGCTATTATTTTAAGAACTGGCGAAGGAAAAAGTGAAGAAAAAAGTAGTGCCATTGATCTAGCTAGAAAATTAAAAATGGAATTTGGTAGTTTTAGAGATTTAGATTCTGTCAGTATTTCAGAGTTATGCAAAATAAAGGGCGTGGGTATGTTAAAAGCTGCTGAAATAAAGGCAGCTTTAGAAATAGGAAAAAGATTTCTAAGACAAAAATCAGGGATTAGAAAAAGAATTAGAACAAACGAAGATGTAGTCGATTATTATAAGGCTTATTTGAGAGATTTTAAAAAAGAAATATTCAAAGTGATGTTATTAGATGGAAGAAATAAGATTATCAAAGACATAACTCTTTCTGAGGGCAGTTTAAGTAGCAGTATTGTAGACCCAAAAGAAGTAATTAAGGAAGCGGTTAGAGAATCCGCTTCAGCATTGATATTTGTTCATAATCACCCAAGTGGGGAATCAGAACCAACAAAAGAAGACATAGAAATAACAAATAGGTTAATAAAAGCCTGTGATTTGGTTGGTTTAAGGGTATTAGATCACATCATAATAGGAAATGATAACTATACAAGCTTTTTAGATAAAGGTTTGATTAAAGGGGATTAAAAAATGGAAGAAGAAAAATATGAAGAAAAATCTGTTGTTGGAAGTATAATCAATTTTAGAGGGATGGTCTATAGCCCCGTTAATGAACAGGGGGTGGTTCTATTGTTTGGAAAGATTCTTAAAGATCTCAACATGTACGTAGAAGAAATTAAAACCGGGTACCCAGATTGCATAGCAAGAAGAAGGACAGGAAAGGGGTGGGAAAAAATTTCTATAGAGTTTGAATATAATAGTTCTGGTTTTAAGTCACATTTAGACGATATCAAAAAAGGAAGAAAATGTGATTTAGTTGTTTGTTGGGTGCATGATTGGAAAGAATGTCCCGTTCCTGTGTTGGAATTAAAAGAAGAAATCAAGAATATGGAACCAGAACCCTTCGGTGAAGAAGAAGTAAAAAAAGAAGAGAGTAAGTATGATTTAGAACATCATATAAAAAGAAAGAATGTTTCTAAAAATATTCAAGATTTATTCTTAAAATTAGACAAAGCTATTCTAAAAATAAATGAAGAAATTTATCACCATTATGCAAAAACTGCAATAACCTACTATTCTCCAGAAAAGAATTTTGTATATTTAAAATTTAGAAAAAAATTGATGGTTTTATATATCTATACAAATCAACAAAAAATAGAAGGAGTAAAAAATATTAAATTTCATGAAAACTGGGGTGAAATAAAAATTAAAAATGAAAAAGACCTCCGAACAGTAATAGGGGCAATCAAAAAATCTTGTGAATTAATTAAGCAAGCCATTAAAGGAAATATTAATACAGGATGGTACGCAGTTACTCCTAAAGAGAAAATGCCATGGTTAAATCAAAAAATCCCAGAAGGTGGGGAATAAAATGCCAAAAGAATACAAACTAACAGAGGAAATAATAGCACTCGGTGAGAAACAAGGGTTATTTATTGTAAGGGACGGTAAAATAACATACAAGACAGTAAAAAAGTCATATAATTTTAAGGATCCAGAAGAGCCAATACGTGCAAGATCTTACTTTGAGTTAATTGAAAAATATAAATATCCAGAAAAAAGAATAAATACAGAAGTTTATCCGCCAAGAAGAGAACCAAAACTACCAGCAGATATAGTCATTTATGAAGACGACGAAAAGGAAATTGTTTTTATTGTTGTTGAAACAAAAGCAAATGCTACAAAAAAAGATATAGAAGAAGCGAAAAGAGAAGGGCTAGGTAATGCAAATTTATTGAATGCAAAATATTTGTGGGTGGTATGTGATAATGAAAGGTTAGCTTATAATTTAGAAAAACATCCTTCTACAATTGAAAAATTAGAAAAATATAGAATAGCTGATATTCCTATAAAATATGGCAAAGAGCCTAAATATAGATATAAAAGAGGTGATCCAGAATGGGATTTAAGAAAAGCTAATTTTAATGAATTGAGTAATAAATTTCAACTTTGCCATGATGAGATTTGGGAAGGTGGGAAAAGAGATCCTGCTGTCGCTTTTGATGAAATAAGTAAATTGCTTATCACAAAATTATATGATGAAAGATTCACACCTCATGGACAATATTATGAATTCCAAATTGGAACATACGAAGAACCAAAAAATGTAGCAAAAAGAGTAAAAGAAAGATATGAATTTGTCCAATCTAAAAATTCTGAAGTTTTCAAGGCAAAATTAGAACTGCCAGACACAATGATTTTTAGAATTGTTGAACATCTACAGGATATTTCTTTGAGAACAACAGATTTAGATGCAAAGGGCAGAGCATTTGAAAACTTTTTAGGAAAATTGTTTAGAGGCGAGTATGGACAATATTTCACACCAAGACAAATTGTAGAGTTTATGGTTGAAGTTATTGACCCAGACGAAGACGATTATTTAATTGACCCTGCTTGTGGTAGTGGCGGATTTTTGCTTTATTCAATGAGACATGTTCTCAATAAAGTTACTGAAAAATATAAAGAAGATAAAGAAACAATTGACAGATTAAATTGGGATTTTTCACATAAACAGATTTTTGGAATTGAAATCAATGATAGAATTGCCCGTGTTGCTATGATGGATATGGTTATCCATGAAGATGGACATAGCAATATTGAATGTAATAACGCCTTAACCAATTATAAAAATTTTGACCCTGCAAAAAAGATTAAACCAAATAAGTATGACGTTTTACTTACAAACCCGCCTTTTGGTGCAGTTATAAAAGATGAAGAAGTCTTAAATAATTTTGAATTAGGAAAGGATAGAAAAGCACAAAGAACTGAAATTTTATTTATTGAGAGATGTCTAGATTTATTAAAATCTGGTGGAAAAATGGGCATAGTTTTACCCGATGGAATATTAACCAACTCTTCACTTCAATATGTGAGAGATTTTATTAATAAAAATGCAAAAATATTAGCAGTTGTCTCTCTGCCACAGTTGGCATTTGTATCCTCTGGTGCAGGTGTTAAAGCATCATTATTATTTTTACAGAAGAAAAGGGAAGGAGAGAAAGCAAGTAATTATCCTATCTTTATGGCTATTACCAAACATATTGGCTATGACGCAACTGGAAGACCAGACGTTAATGATTTACCTAATATGTTAGGGGAATGGAAAAATTTTTTAAGAAATCCTAAAACGTATACAGGAGTATAAACTATGACCGAATGTTTTACAATTTATGCTGATGAAGTTGAGAATAGGATAGACCCTCATTTTTACAGACCTGAATTTTGGTTAATCAAAAATCTTGAAAAATCTAAGTGGAAAACATTAAAACTAGGAGATTTAATCGAGAAAATTAATTATGGTGCTTCTGTAAAAGCCTATCCTAAAGGCGAAATTCCCTTTTTAAGAATCCAAAATCTACAAGAAAACAAAGTAAAATTAGATAACTTAGTTTATGCTAAAAAATCAGAATTGATGGATT
This sequence comes from uncultured archaeon, assembly GCA_964565125.1. Taxonomy (GTDB): domain Archaea; phylum Iainarchaeota; class Iainarchaeia; order Iainarchaeales; family 0-14-0-20-30-16; genus JAQTTP01. Next base: position 3,404 of record CAZMCX010000038.1, on the reverse strand, counting down.
CTGATTATGTAAATGAGGGTGATTTTTTAATTTCTAGAAGTGGGACTATCGGAGTAGTTGCAAGAGTGCCTAAAGAAGCAGATAAATTTGCTTTTGGCTCTTTTATGATTCGGTTTAGATTAAAAGAAGATAAAAATATCAATCCCAAATATATAAGTTTATTTTTAAATAGTAGATTAGGTAAACTACAAACAACTCGTTCTAAAACAGGAGGTTTACAAGGAAATATTACGATTCCTGCAATTAAAAATATACGAATCCCTCTCCCACCTTTAGAAATACAAGATAAAATCGTCGCATTAATGGACAAAGCATATTCTCTTAAACGATTCAAAGAATCTGAAGCCGAGAAACTCTTAGACTCAATAAATAATCATGTTCTTAATGAATTGGGGATAAAACTGCCTGAATTACAAGATAAAATGGTTTATATAGTTAATTCTGATGAAGTCGTCCAGAACAAAAGGGCAGACTCTTATTATTACCAGCCGAAGTTTAAAGAAGTTGAGAAAGCTATAAAGAAAGGGAAGTTTGAGGTTAAGGAGTTGAAATATATTGCTGAAAAATTAGAAAGCGGACAAAGACCAAAAGGTGGTGTAAGACAAATTAGCGAAGGTGTGCCAAGTTTGGGTGGTGAGCATGTTTTAAGGGACGGAACAATTGCCACAAGCGACTTAAAGTTTATACCAATGGAATTTCATAAAAAACAATTAAAAAGTAAAGTTCAGAGAAAAGATATAATTATAGTAAAAGATGGGGCAACAACGGGGAAAATAGGGATTGTTCCTGAAGATTATCCTTTTGAAGAAGTAAACATAAATGAACATGTCTTTTTAATGAGAGTTAAACAAGAAGCAAATCCATACTTCGTATTTTCAATTCTTAAATCACAATTAGGTCAAATGCAAATAAATAGAGATATTACGGGTGGGACAATCATGGGGATAATTAGAGAAACAACAGAAGCCATTAAAATCCCTCTCCCCTTTCTTGCTGTTCAAAATAAAATCGCTGAAGAAGTGAAAAAGCGAATGCAAAAAGCAGAGCAGTTGCAGAAAGAAGCAAAAGAAGAATTGGAAAAAGCAAAACAAGAAGTTGAAAAATTAATTGAAGGTAAGTAAAATGCCACGAAAAACATTAACTGTTGAAGTCAAACCCGAAATTTTGAAGTGGGTTATTGGTAGTTCGGGTTGGAACGAAGAAGAAATAACTAAAAAACTGAAAATAAGCCAAAATATCCTTAATGGTTGGCTCAATAGAGAGACAAAACCAACTTTAAAGCAATTAGAAGATTTAGCCAAAATCGTCAAGAGACCGCTTACTGTATTCTTCTTATCTGAAGTACCTAAAGAAAAGCCACTTCCTAAAGATTATAGAATGCTTCCAGAGAAAGAAGGAAAATTTGATAAAAAAACAATATTAGCAATAAGAAGAGCAAGGAGACTTCAAAAAATAAGCAAAGAATTATCAGAAAACCTTAACACAAGTTTAGTTAAAGCAATCCCAACGATAAAATTATCAGAAAATCCTAAAGAAATAGCTGAAAAATACAGGGCAGAATTCAAGTTTGATGAAGGAACACAAAAGAAACTCAAAACATCCTATGAGGTTTTTAATTTTTTACGAGATATTATTGAGGACAAAAACATAATTGTTTTCCAAATACCTATGCCAGTGGAAGACGCAAGAGGATTTACTTTAGTTGATGATTCCTCTGCTGTTATTGTTGTTAATTCAAAAGACCTGATTGAAGCGAGAATATTTACACTTATGCATGAGGTTGGGCATGTTCTCCTAAATGAAAGTGGAGTTAGTATGCCTGAAAATACTTTATTTATTAAAAATGTTGCTGGTGTTGAAAAGTGGTGTAATGAGTTCTCATCAGCTTTTTTGCTTCCAGATATGTTAGCAAAAGCAGAGTTTAGTAAAAATAAAGAGGTTATAATAGAAACAAAAACATTAAACAAGCTTTCAAGAGCATTCAAAGTAAGCAAAGCAATGCTTCTTTACAATATGTCAAAATTAAATTTTATTTCAAAACAACAATATGATGCAGTTCTTGAAAGATATAAACCAGAAATTCTAAAACCAAAAGAAAAAGCAGAGAAAAAAGGCGGATTTAGGCCGACAGCAGACAAACAGTGCCTAAGCGAGAGAGGGCAGAAATTTGTTTCTCTTGTTGTTAATAATGTTGATAAAGGTTTTATCACGCACAGCGATGCATTAGATTATCTTTCAATCAAAGCAAAGAATTTAGATAAAGTAATAAGTAAGGCTAAAAAATGACGACCATAAACTACTATGTGATTGACTCAAGCTCACTTATAGAGTTAAATAGGCGTTACCCAATAGATGTTTTTCCTACGCTTTGGAAAAATGTTGAAACTTTAATTAGTAAAGGGCAATTAATTTCTCATAGAGAAGTTCTTAAGGAGATTTCTTTGATGGATGACTCATTAAAGAAATGGGCAAAAAAGCAGAAAAAATTTTTTAAGAAACTAGATGAAAGACAAATGGAAATTGTCAGAGAAATTCTTAGGAAGTATCCGTCATTAGCAAAATCTGACAATGAAACTGCAGCGGCAGATCCTTTTGTTATTGCTTTAGCGGTTGAAATGGGAAGCGCCCCACAAAAAACATTATTTCAAACAGTAAAAGGTAGAATTATAGTAACAGAAGAAAAGTTAAGAGGAAATAAAGTAAAGATTCCATTTGTATGTAAAGAGTATAATATTGAATGTATAAACATTATTGAAATGTGCAGAGTAGAAGGTTGGAAATTTTAAAATTAAGTTTTCTTATTTCAAATTATAAAATTTCTGCGAAGTAGACTATATGTCCGAAGGACTAAGCCCCCTGTCGTCACTAAGAAAAAATTTGGGCGAATGAAATGAGCCGTTAAATCATGGTTAGGTTTAGTCGCGAAGCATTTCATATTTTCTTTTTCTGTTTTATAGCATTTAACAAAAGTGACAACTAAAAGAAATTTGCGAGGCAACCGATAATTTTTTATTAGTAAATGATTTATTGCATCTTATGATTGAAGAAATAATTGAGTTTATATTAAAAATTCCTGCTATGATTGAATTTATTATTGGTGCAATTATATATGTTATACTTTCAAATGTTTTTGGGGAAATTGTTTCAGGGGTTGCTCAAGAAACTGTATGTAAATTACCAGGCATATCAAATTGGTTTTTATGTTTTTATCTTACAAATCCACTAATGGCATTTTTATTAACAGTTGGAACAGTAGTTACAATTGGATTAATATTTAGGGCAAAATTTCTTTAAGGTCGCCGAGCAATTAGACATAACATACATTAAAAGAAACTAGCCAAACCACTTGCCAAGGCCTTCCTGCTTTTCCTTTTCCTTGCCAAAGACATCATCTATTCTTCTCT
>CAZMCX010000037.1:0-7391 GCA_964565125.1 uncultured archaeon | reverse complement strand
ACTTTGCTATTCTATTCAGAGAGCAAATTCTATTTTTCTAAAGATAAATCAAACCACAATAAAACCTAGATTTAACATAGATTTTGTGCTTGGTGGTGGGGTAGCAGATAATATTTAATTTAATAATGAGGTGAAGATATGAGGGCGATAATGGAAAAGAAAAAAGTAAATAAAAAAATAATAGAAGAAAATAAAATACCCCGTAATATAGAAAAAGTATATTTTGATGATACTTGGATTAAAGCATTTGGAAAAGGTTATGCTGGTCCATGTAGTTGGTGTAAATAAAAGATCGTGCAGTTATGTTAAAAATTTGTAATGACGCCGTAGCAAATCGCATTTTTGAAAACTTGTCAAAAATTTCCCCAGATTTTAATGATTTTGTAATATCTTTTTTTTCTTGTTTTAATAATTCGGATGTAAATCCATCACTAATAGATAAATATGGCTTAATAGCTATTCAAACAGGCATAGAATTAGAAAAAATAGTTAATAAAATAAAATCTTCAAATCTAGAAGATTATAACAATTTAATAATAAATTCAATTGTTTTAGTTTATGGTTATTCTCAATTATTTAATCAGGTAATTGATGAGGGCATTATTGAGCATAAACTTATTACAAAGATAAAAGATTATGCAAAATTACACAATATAGATGAATTAATTTTTCTCTCAAACTTGGATTTAAATTTTCATTCTATTTTGACAAAAAGATTTTTAATAGCAAAAAAAATTATGTTAAACAAAGACATACGCTTGGCAGTATGTAACTTATTGGTAGTTAAAGATCTTTTTAATGATTCAAAAATGCAAGAAGTTGAACTAGAATTAAAAAAATTATATTCACTAACTAATTTAAAGAATTCTGCTGAGTTTAGGAACTATCTAAATCTTTTTAACATGAATTATTTTCAGTTTCTTCCCGCAGTTAGATTACTGCAACAGGTTAAAGAACATAATCTTATTTTTAAAAAACATCAATCAATAGCCTGTGTTACAAGTGATTTTAAGCAGTTAGCACAATTATTCATTCAGTTAAAAAAATGGAAAGATATATCTGGAATAGAAACTAATAAAAATCAATTAAGATTATATTTTGAGATTTTGGATGGATTTGCAAAAACAAATAAAATGGGATTATATCTGCCAATAGATAAATTTTTAAATAAAGCTAAGCGAAAATTAACTAAATATAGAATGGAATTTAATTTGGAGAAACTAGATGAAGCAAAAACAAAATTTAAGGCCTGGAATAGTATTCTGGAAAATTAGGGGACAGGGTATTATAGTTAATTTGTTAAAAAATACCCAATTTTTTTGCAGTGATAAAATAATTGCCTTTTTATCAAATAACTCAAAAAAAATTAACTCTCTTGATTTAGCAGTTTTGGAAAAGGAACAAATAATTGATAAATTGGATCATAATTACCTTTTTAAAAAAATAATTTCTTTAAAAAAACAACAACCATTTGACGGAATTATTTATTTAGAAATTACTAAAAAATGTAATTTGAATTGTTTAAGCTGTTATAATAACTCAGGATTACAACATACTACTGATTTAAGTTTTAAAAAAGCAAGTAGAATTGTAGATTTTTTAAAAAACTTGGAAATCCAACTGTGATTATTACTGGAGGGGAGCCATTATCAGCACAGAATTGGTTTAAAATTGTCAAGCTATTTTCTAAAAATTTTAAAACAGAAATGTTTTCTAATGGAACCCTAATTTCAAAAAGCATCGCAAAAAAATTAAAAACTGCGGGAGTATCTGCCATAAAAATAAGTATTGATGGTGCTAAGCCCTCTACTCATGATTATTTGAGAGGAGTACCTGGCTCTTTTGATAAAGCTATTCACGGTCTGAAAAATATATTATCTGTAAAAATACCCGTAATGTGGCAAGCAACAATAAGTAAAACAAATATTAATGAATTAGATGAAATGATTGGCCTTGCAGAATCTTTAGGAGTTGATTCTTTTAAAGCATCACCTTTAAGAAATATTGGACGTGCAAAAGAAACAGATCAGGTATTATCTGTAAAAGAAGAGTTATATTTAACTAAATTTTTAGAACTAAATAAACAAAGGAAAATAACTATTAAATTAGGGGAATCTTTTTGGAGATGACATTTCATGTTTTAAATTAAAATAACTGTATTATTCCATCATTTGCCCTAACAATAACTATTTGGTTGTCTTTTAAAATTTTTGTGGCTCTTTTTGTTGCTACAATGCAAGGAATATTAAACTCTCTTGAAACTATCGCAGCATGGCACAATAAACCCCCTTCATCAGTAATTATAGCTGAACAAATAGACATAGCAGGAAGGTAATCTGGAATAGTCATACTGGTTACTAGTATATCCCCCTTTTTTATTTTGGACAAATCTGAGAGAGAAGTTATTATTTTACATGGACCAGTTACTATACCTTTACTTGCTGCAACTCCTTTCAAATATTTAATCATAATATCACAAAAATATAGACTGGTTTAGTTTAAAAATAGTTCCATAAACAAAAGGTATTTTTTCTTACCCTACTGATTTTAAAGAAACAAAATAAAATGGCGCCAAATTAAAAAAATAAAGCTAAAGCTTATATATTTTATATAACTATTTCATATTATGTGTTTTAAAGGGAAATTATAATTATTTCTTATTCTATTAATAACTATTTTGCCAATTTGTTTTTCTGTTTCTTTAGTTTCTACAAATGTTATTAATCCAAATAATTGAAACCAAATCTTTACAGACTCGCAGGATGTGAAAGTGAAGTTTAATTTTTTGGGGGCTGTGCAATCTGGAGAAAGATTTGTGAAACAAACCTTACTAAAATTAACCTCTATGTTAAGAAAAGTAAGCGAAAAGAATAAATGGAACTTGTGATTAGGAGTTACTACATAAATTAAAAAGTTTTGCTTCAAAGAACACTTTTTCGCAAAAACCCTTTATCTATACATAACAATTATAAGTTTTGCAGATTTTAATTTTTTTCAATTAATTTTAAACACTCTTCAGGAAAAATTAAAAATATTGCCAGAGGCAACTTATTTTTATCTAATTTGTCTTTTGTAAGATAAATTATTCCGTCTTTTTCTTTAAAATTATTTCCAAATTTGATTTCCAAAAAGTAACTTTTATTTTTTGGAATACCGCATCACTTAAAATACTATCATGACTATTGCCTTTGGAGGTCTTTTTATTTAGAACAAAAGCAAAAGTTAAAAAAATCATCTAATATAAAAGACTTATTTAAAATTGCAATGCTTAAGACTACTAGCGGGGCACTAGCAAATATGATGATTTACAATACAATAAAAAGAAAAAAGAAAAAACTTGAAAAAGCGATATTTTTATATTCATTTTATTTAGGTATTGGGGGTTAGATAAAAGACGATTTGACGGATATTTCTAAAAATAAAAAGTATTCAAGATATGCAAGTGGGCCTGACAGAGTAAGTCCTGATCGCCAAGAATATGAAAAAAAAATTTTAACTTATATTCGTTCAGGTCTTATTGATATAAAAATTTTGAAATCAGACCTTAATTTATATTGTAAGTTTATAGAGTCGGTTGATGTGGGGGTAGTGACATTAAAAGCTTTAACAAATAGTTCAACACTGACTAATTTTATTTATGCACATAAACCCGTGATCTGCCGAGAACATAAAAATTTGGCTTTTTTGAATTTTCCTCTATTTTATAATAATTCAGAACAATTATATTATAACTTATTAAATTTGAGGTCCCTGCTGAAAAAATATGACTTTGAAAAACAAAATAGGTATACTGAAACAAACAATCCCTTTTTTATCGCACAGGGCTATCAAATTGCATTAAGTTATAACTATTTAAAATCATTGTCTTATAGATCTACAATTGGTGCTTTGTTAAGATATAAAGGTAAAGATTTGCTTGTATGTAAGCCTGGGTTGCCTTTTTTTGATGTCTTGCATGGCGGAATAGAGAAAAATGAGTCCGATGAGCAAGCGCTAAAACGAGAAATACGGGAAGAAGTTGGGCTGGCAGTAGAAGACATTGGCACTACAAAGCTTATTGGAACCTTTTTATATGATAAGCCCATATTACAACAAATTAAAGCAGGCACTTGTGGTGCGAAAGTAAAAGTGTATTTAGTTGATATTAGTAAATTGCCTCAAGTACCTACAACAGAAATAGACGAATGGCAATATTATAATCCCAAATTACGAATATTTGGTGCAACAAATAAACTTTTGAGGTCTTATTATGCAAAAAAAAGAGTTAAAAATAATATGTGATATTGTTGAAGAAGAATTTAACGCCTATTGCGTTTTTTTAAAATCATTATCTGCCAAAAAAGAAAAATCGGTTTACAAAGAGACAATAAAAAAATAAATTTTGTAGGCCAATTTAAATTTAAAACTGCTTTATTAGATCTAAATTCTCTGTGTTCTAAATGTAGTCTACAAAATATTTGTACAGGTGGTTGCCGAGCAAAGGCATTACGATTAGAAAAAAGCCTATCTGGATGTGATTTGTTTAGGAAAAGGAAAATACAATATTTTCTAGAAAAAATCATCCCCGTGCGGAAAGCCAGAAGAGATCTTTTTAACAGAGCCCCTTAAACTAGATGAAAAAACTTTTTTGAATGTAATGGATCTGGAAGAAATTGGGGGCTTGTTAAAAAAGACAGGATTTTGTATTGTAGAAAAACACAAAAGAAAACCAGTTTCTAAAGCAGAATGGAACTTTGAGCACTTATTTGTGATTGCCAAGAAGAAATAACTGAAGCAGGTAGGACCAAAACAAAGGGGCCTTGGGTAAAATTTGACCTCCTATTCAACCAGTTTAATCCAATGCTCTTGGAACTTGTTCTCGTAGATCTCAGCAATCTTGGGGTCTTGGATTATGATTATTGATTCATCATTCTTGGTAGTGCCGTTCTTTGATGGATTTAGGGATCCTGTGATAACTGTATCGTCGATTATGCAGAACTTGTTGTGGATGTAACCTTTTGTATTCTTTTTTGCATATGCAAATAAAGTGGTGAGCTGGGAATATTGACTTATCTGGGATTTTTCAAATAGAACTTTTAAATCCACCCCTTGTCCTGCTTTGCTTAGCATTGCTTGAGAAAGGCTGTTTAAGGTCATAGAAAAGAACTCACAATGGATTCTTTCTTTTGCGGTTTCTAAAAGTTCTAGATATTTTGACTCACAGTTATCTTCTGGGCAGAAGTATATTTGTAGGTATCCTGTTTGGGCAGGAGATTTTTCTCCTTTGTTAAATGTTCCTGAATATTGTTCTAATATTTCTTCTTTTGCGATTTCAGAAAGTTCTTTGTTTTCTAATAGAATGAAATTGTCATAATTGGATGTGTTACTGAAATTCTTGCTTCCTATTAGAAGATAGTTTCCAAAGGCACAGAATTTATTGTGCATATAGCCGGAATATTTGTCTTTTTTTAGGAAGCCTGATGAGTAGGCATAATTGATATCTTGTAGAACCGGCAAGTCGAGCTTTTTGAAGTTGTTTGTAAGCTGTTCATTGTCTGTGATAATTATAACTGGTTTATTGGAATCATAAAGAGACTTTGCTTTATTCCAGAACCAAGAATACTCTATGTCATATATTGAGCAGTAGAACTCATTGATATCTTTGAAAAGTGTGTTTATGTCTTTGCAGTCTTCTGGACAAAAATAAACTTGTATATTTCCTGTTTTTGATTGTATTAAAGTATCTTGGGATTCTGTTGGTTCAGAATGTGTATTTTTGTATACTGCAAAGGCAAGAACAATGATTAATATTATAAAGACAAATATTGTTTTAATTATAACTGGTGATTTTTTTCTCATGTAAAATATAAGATTAGTAAATAAAAAAGCAGTGGTTAGATGAAGATATGTTTTGTAGTAGATGCTTATTATCCGTCAATAGATGGCGCAGCAACATCAATCAGGAACTTTAAGGCGGAACTAGAAAAAAAAGAACATAAGGTTTATGTTATCTGTCCTAAATATCCCAAATATGAAGATACAGAAACAAATATAATTCGAATAAGATCTTTTAAGGTTCCCAAAGCAGCGGGGTATAGATTGGCTCTTCCTCTAAAAGATTTGGATAAAATATTTAAGAAAGAGAAATTTGATCTTGTGCATATCCATTCTTTTTTTACTTTGGGCCAGAAGGCATTAAAACTAACAAAGAAGTATGGAATTCCGGTAGTAGGAACATACCACACCCAGTTTGTAGATTATGTTCCTGGATATTATAAAGTATTTTCTAAAGCTCTTCAGAAAATTGCAAAGAGAGTAATTGTAAACTTTTATGGAAAATGTGATGTTACTTTGGCGCCTAGCCCACAAAGTAAGAAGATATTGGAAGATTATGGTGTGGAGTCAAAGATTGTGGTTTTACCGACCGGAATAATTTTGGATCAATTCAAGAATGGGGTTGAAAAGAGATTTAGAGAAAAATATGGTTTAGAGAACGAAAAGATTCTTTTGTTTGTGGGGAGAGTTGGGCATGAAAAGAATATTTCCTTTTTGATAAAGGCTTTGAAGAAGATTATTGAAAAACAAAAGAATATTGTATTGGCAATAGTTGGTGATGGTGTTGCAAGAAAATCTTTGGAACAACTTGCGCAAAAGCAAGGATTGAAAGATAAAGTAATCTTTACTGGATTTTTGGACAAAATGAACTTGGCAGATGCCTATGCGGCATGTAATCTATTTGCTTTCGCATCTCTAACTGACACTCAAGGGATCGTTTTGTTGGAAGCAATGAGTATGGGAAAGCCAGTGGTGGCAATAAAAGCACACGGTGTAATAGATGTGCTTGATAAAGAAGGCGGTGGGCTTTTAGTAAAGAATAATATTGGTGACTTTTCTAATAAAGTTTTGCTACTTTTGAAAGATAAAAAGCTTTATGCAAAAAAACAGGCAGGGGCAAAAGAAAGAGCAAAAGAGATGTCTATCCAGAATAAGACAAGGGAATTATTGGGGGTTTATAAAGTTCTAATAGAGAAATGATCCTGTTACCCTTGCCTTAAGACAAAAGATGAACTAAAAAGAAGATAAGCAAAACCAAAACTGAAAAAAGGTAGGTTAAGTCTTATCATCCTATAAAATCAATTATTTTGCACCGCTAAGTTCAAACTTAGAAGATGCTTGCTTGGTTTTTTCCATATACTCTTTTTTACAGTCTTCACAGCAAAATCTTCTACCGTAAGCCCCGGGCCCAGATTCAAGAATAACTTTCCTACAATTCATACAGGTATATTGTATTACTGTTGAGGTTAAACCGCCTCTGGTTCTAACATTTTTTAGTACATCCATGTAATCAACTTCCAAATAATCAAAAATAAATATATATTAAATACAGCTTTTGAGTATAAATCCCTTTTCTT
>CAZMCX010000036.1:0-7422 GCA_964565125.1 uncultured archaeon | reverse complement strand
GGGGGGTTTGAAATGATTAATAAAAATAAAACGGTTTATACATATTTAAGAAAAAATAACATATTTATAAAGAACAAGGTTTGAAAATTAGCTTGTCACCAGCTTCGACTTAAGAATCATTACCTGTTATTGCGACAGAAAGATAATTGTATATGTTTTTAAAGTTAATATATATAAATACTTATGTAGTCTATTTAACAACGACTTGAAATATAGGTGTGATGTTATGGGTCTAAAAGATTTCTATTTTGGTTTAGAAGAAAAATACTATAATTTCTTAGATTGGTTGGATTCCAAAGGAATCCCTTTGTACAAAGTTGATGACTGGCTTCATAATAAAGGAATTGCCGGCTTCCCAGTTTTTATGATATTTTGTTTGATAATCCTTGCTTTAATTGTATGGGGTATAGTTGCCTTAACAGTTGGCTTTGGACCTGATCAAGCAACAGTTTCCCTAACTTTTAAGGATATAAGCAGAAATATGCTTGTAGACGGGTTAGAAGTAAAAATATTGCTTGATAATGGAACAACTTTAAATGTTATTACAGATAAGAGCGGAAAGCTTTCTTTTGGTGCTAATATAGGAAGTATAATTCCTTTAGCAATATCAGACCCCGATTACAAGTTGTTAGAAGAAATAGTAAAAATTGAAAAAAATGGACAGAACTCCATAATTGAGTTGGAATACAAAGGCGGAGTAATATCAAAGACTATCTTCTTTTATGATGGAAAAGATGAAACAGGCCAGACACTATTTAGTGGAAATGTTGATGCAATGGTAACTTGTACTGATAATAGTAATTATTTGGCAGAAGTAAGCACCTCAGAAGGAAAGGCAACATTAAATGATATTTCAATAGATTGTGGACAATTAGTTGTTACACTATCATCCCCCAATTATGCTTCAAAAACATTCTCTTTAGATGAAGTAACTCCTTTTGTAACTGTTGAAGAAGCAAAAGGCGGATTTGGATATATTAATGTGACAGTTTTAGATGCGGATGGAAATCCCAAAGCAAATGCTTCTGTTCAAGCAATGAAATCAGAATATAATTTGAAAGTAGCATCAGGAATTACTCAAGCATCTGGTGTTGTTACTTTGGAAGTTCCTTCGGATGCAACATATTATCTTGTTGTTAGCGATTTAGAGGGGGTTTATGCTCCAGAATACACAAATGCACCATCATTCTCTGAAAATAACTTTACTAAAGGCGTTGGAACAGATGAAACTATAAGCGCAATTATAAAGTTGAACAAAAAAACAGTGGGTTCAATAAAGCTGATTATAAAAGATACCTTAGGAAATCTAGTTAAACAAGCAGTAATTAAAGTTTATAAAAATAATATTGAAGAAGCAACAGGTCAGTTGGCTGAACCAGGACTTTATCAATACGATGTTGGAGAAAATGTTCCTTATAGATTTGTAATAGATGCAGAAAATTTTATGCTTGAAGAAGTGGATAATTTGTTTGCTTCTGAAAGTGTATACACAGTAACTTTAAAGCCAATAAAACAGAGCCCGGAATTGGTGGTGTTAGTAAATGGAACTGATAATGAGCCTGTTTACAATGCTTCTGTTCAGTTATTTACTGTTGACAAGCAAGCTTTATTGCTAACAAAAACAACAGATGTTGCTGGCGGAGTGAGTTTCAATAACTTAAGTGCAGGAAAGAACTACTATGTAAAAGTAGTAAAAGGAAACTTTTCAGCAGATTCACAGCCAATAACTTTGAGTGGAAAGGTAAACAATATTATAACTGTAAAATTGAATATTGGATATGGAGATTTAACTATAAAAGCAGTAAACAAGGACAATTTGCCTGTACAAGGCGCAGAAATAACAATTTATGATATTACTACTGATGTAAAACTGAACCAAGCTCCTTTGTATACTGATGAAACTGGAAGTGTGTATTACACTTTAAGAGCAGATAAGGTAGTATACGTAAAAATTGTAAAAGATACATCGGTATTTTATAGTTTGCCAGTTCAAGCAAATGTAGATATTGCAAAAGAAGTAGTGGGATATATTTATGATAAACCAGCAAATTTGGGAATGGATTTAATATCTGTTTATGATTTGCAAGGAAGCAAGATAGAATCAAGCCCTAAGCCAATAATTCAGGGAACTGATTATTTAGCATATTTCTTGTTAAGAGTTCCAGAAGGTTTGGCATATGATGAATTAGGGATATTCTTTAAAGCAGACGATGCTTTGATACTAGAAAAATCACAGATGTATATTAAATCTTTGGAGTTCTATAATGCTTCAGTAAAAATGGGAACTACTTATAGCCCTCCAAACGGATTTGCAGATGATATGCAGAACCTAACTTCAAAAGAAGGGCTGTGGGCAATAGCATCAACAACAAAAGTTCAGCCAGGAAATTATTTAGTGAAAGTGGTATTTAACACAACAAGTGCAGAAAAGAGTTTGTTGTCTTTAAATTATAGAAGTTGGTTGAAGAAAGGATCAACTTATGTGAGGGAGCCATTTGATTCTGAATTAGGAACATCAGCAAGCGCAGATAAAGATGGTTTCTATGCAAAAACAAACCAAACTTTGTTTAAGATGGGAAATGCAGTTTGTTCTGGAACAATATGTTCTGAAGTTGTTGTTTCTGGAGAAGGAACAAAACAAAAAGTTGTTGATAATGTATTTGCAAAATTGAATGGTGTATATAATATAGATATAATAATGAAAAGTATATCTGTAAAAGAATACTCCAATGTAACTTTGAATATAGAAAGCGTTAACAAAGGAATTGACTTTAAAGTAAAAAGCTTTAGTATTGGTGGAAAAAGTGTAAGTCCACAAAATAAAGCAACTTCTGTTTCTGTTGGTGCAATAAATGTGAATTCTTCTTTTAGTGTGTCTGCAACTTTAGAGTTTATGGCAATGAAAGAAGGGCAGAATATTATAAAATTGTCTTTAACTGGAGACGACGGAACAGTAATTTATGAAAGAACATTGATAGTTGATGTTCAACCATCTCAGGAATTGTTATTGGATATAGTTCCAAGCACAATTGTTCCATATGTTGAAAATAATTTAAGTGTAAAAGCAGTAAGTATTGATGTAAATGAGCCAATAGCTGATGCTTTGGCAAATTTATTTATTGAAGGAAAATTAGTGAGCTCAGTAAAAACGGATTATGATGGATTTGCATTATTTAATATTCCTGCTTTAGGGGTTGGAACAAAGGTAATGTTACAAGTAATGGCATCAGGATATAAGAAAGTAGAACAAGAAATAATTGTTTCTGAAAATATATTGATGACTGATGTTCCTGAATTGACAATAACCCTGGATAGATCAATAAGTGATATTGTAGAAGGATCATTGAATATAACTAATTTGACTCCTTTGAAATTGAAGATATCAAAACTGTATGTTGTAGATGGGGCATTCAAAGAGTTCTTGAAATTTGATTTTAAGAAAAAATATGACGGAATGTTTTTAGTAAACGATACAAACACAATGAGTATTGAATACAAAGCGGAATTAACAAAGGGGAAGAATTTACTAGAACCAAAAGAATTTGAAACAAAAATGATGATAGAATTAGAAGCAAGCGGCTTGGGCTATAAATGGAATATGTCCTTGCCAGTGAAATTCTATATTAAATTGGCTGGTGGAGTAGATTCAACAGATTGTTTGAAGTTGAAACCATTAACTGATACTGAAGATGAAATCTGGCAGATTCTAATGTCAAAAGAAAAAGAGAAAACATCAATGCAATTTGAAATAGAAAATAGTTGTAAATCAAATGCACAAGATGTTTACTTGTATAATCCAAATATGGAATTAGTATGGAAAGGAAAAGTATTAGGGGAGTTCTATGCAGATAGTGTTAAATTAGGAAAGAAAGGAGTTGCATTATCTAGTGAAGCAGGAACCTCGTCAAATGTTTTAGCCCCAGGCACAACAGAAATCGCATTTGATTTCATATCATTGGGTGATGTTGTTAGCGGTAAATCTGATGTAACTTTAAGAATAAAAGCACAGAACCCAACAAACAACGGATTACAAGAAGTAAAAGGCGAAGCTAAAGCACAAGTTGTAATATCTATTTTGAAAAAATGTTTACAAGTAGTATCTGCCCAAGGAAGCGGAATGCAAGTTAACGGAGTTCCAGTTGTAATATTGAATGCAAATAACTTTGGAATGATGGGCTTCAGTGGAGCAGGTCAGGGATTTGGAAATATGATGGGTATGAACTCATTAGGTGCAGGCTCTATGCTTGGCGGAAATAATGTATTTAATACACCATATTTTACTCAGACGGGCGCAGGATTAGCAAATAGGCCTGGTGCGGTTGCTCAGAACAATTGGGCAATGAATTCTATGAACCCAAATATGGCATTCCAAACACAAGGTTATAACCCTTTAATGCAGCAACAAATGATGCAACAACAACAAATGATGGGTGGCTATGGGGCTGGAATGGGCTACCAAAACCAGATGTACGGTGGAGCTGCATTGCCATCTATGGCTGCATTGCAGATAAGAAATACCTGTGAATTCCCTGTTCAGCTTGAGTTGCAAGCTATGCCTCAGTTATGGATTGAGAGTCCAAGTATTAGCTTGGCAGCAGGTCAAACTGGATCTTTTAAGATAAGCGCAACTTCAGTAGTTGGACAATATGCAGTATATATTATGGCTGGGGTGAATAGTGGCTTGATGATGCCAATAAGCCAAATACCTGTAATTGTAAGAGACTTCATGAACGAGACAAGTAATGATTGTTTTGTAATTGAAGGCGGAAAAACAATTGATTTTTCAGATATGGGCTTAACACCGGCGTATAAAACTGTAAGAATGTGGAACAAATGTTATGCAAGGGGCTTAACAATGGATAAAGCAGAGCCCGTGGCATATAATAATTTATTAATGATAGATGAGATTACTGGACAGCCAAAAAATCCTGCGGGAGGGTCAACAGAATTTTTCTATGCTACTGCAAAAACAATAGGAACTCCTGAACCAACAACATATAGTGGAATAATGGCTGAAAAGTTCCAGGTAATGTTTTCAAAGAATACAGATATTTTAAAATCTGGAAAAGAAATACCAGAAACCCCAGATACTTTGAGCGGAAATACAGATGTTTTAAGTGCTTTAAGAGGTGTTGCAGCACAGACACAAGCTCTTGTGAAAATGCCTGCTTTATTGACATTTAAATATAATTTGTCATATACTCCAAAGTCATCTTCAATATTGGTTTACATTAAAGATAGTGCAAACTGGTTAGGGCTTGCAGCTAAGCTTTCTGGACATTATTTAGAAGGAGACCCAGGTTGTGGACCTGATGAATGGGGCAATTTTATAAATGAACAGCTTAAAGTTGCAGAGGATGTTAAAAACGATATGTTCTCAAACAACGAATATATCTCCGAGTCAATTACTGTAATGGAAGTAAGTAAGAACTGTTTTGGTTCTATGGATAAAATAAAGTACTTTGGAAGTTTGGAGTCTGATGTTCCTACTAGTGATGGTGTAGAACAAATCCATGTTACAATTGTGCCGGGTACTAATGGGCAAACAATAACTGTAAAGTTTAGAAAGCCAATGGTTTTAGCTAAAGGGCCACATCAAGTTAAAGTTGATTTCCAAGGAAAAGTAATTAAAACTGGATCTAAAGCTACAAAAACAGTTCAATTTACTTTGACTGCTAATCTTTACGGAGATAACAAAGCAGATAAGAGTAGTGGAACAATAACAACTGATATGATTAAAGATGAAGAACAAGAAACTGGTGGTGCAGGAACAACTGCAGGATCTGAAGCAGAAACAAAATGTTATTCTTTGTATGGAAATGTAGGTCTATATTTGAATAACAAGGTTTACTCTGATGTGAAATATGAATGGTTACCAAACACTATTAGTAATGGATTCTGTAAGATAAAAGAAGATCCTTACAAAGGAGAAGGATACTTCTGTGATCAATACCAGTTTACTGCATCTTTGAATAAAGCATACCAGGATATAAGTGGATTGCTTACAGGGGCTTCAAAAACAGTAAAAGATATTGTAAGTAAAGCTGCGACAGCAAGTAAAACAGATAAAGGATTTGTAAAGTCTGAAAATTCTTTACTGGGATATGTTGGCTTCCTTACTGACAAATATGATTTAAGTTCTTTAAAAAATTCAATGGAAGCAATGGCTAAGGGTGGAAAAATTGATTTAGATAGTGCAAAGAGTGCAGTAGAAGGAATGACAAAATGTTATTTCACAGATGCTGCTGGTGCTTGTACTGGAACAGTACAACATCCAGATAAGAATAGATTCTATGTAAAAGTAAGCGGTGCAACAGTTTGTAAGAAAGCAAATACTGGTAAAACACTAAAGCAAAATTATATATCTATTGATAGTGATGCAACTTGTTATTTAAAGATGACGGATGTTCTAAGCGCTAATTGGGGCAAAACATGGAATGATGTTGCTAAGAGTATCTCAACTGGCCAGACAGTAATGCTATTCTATGCGGATGATCCTTGGACTCCATTAGAGATTGAAAGATTTATAACTGCATTAGGAGACAATGGAAAAGTAGGTGACCTAACTGCTGCAAATTTGAGAAATGTATTATTTAAAGCAAACCTAATGTTAGGAAAGTATGGTGCTGAATTCTATGCAGACAACTTTATGACAGGATATACAATAGACACAGCAAAGAGAATAAAATTAATTTCTGGAAAAACAATGGATAAATCAGGGACATACTTTGTAGAAATACAAAAATCAGATGATGGAAACTTTGTGTTTGTTCCAACTATGATTGAAGGCACAGAAAAAACAAAAATGATCTATAAATTCCCAATAGAACTTCCTGTAACACACGGAAGAACAATAACATTCAAGGGAAAATTGGTTGTTGACAAATTGAGTGCTACAGATCTGAACGTTGATGGTACCCAGGGCGACTATGAAGTAAAAGAGAATAATGACAAGCTATTGAATGGTGTTGTATTTGACTTGAGTCAAGGTACAATTATCAATAATAAGAATATAAAATATCTTGCATTGCTTACAACTGATTTGAGCAAAGTTGGAGAACTTAAATTCAGTACAAGTAATGGCGGATCTCAAAACGCTTTATGGGTTCCAAAAGGAATGCTTGTAAGTTCAGACAACAAGAAATCAACAGGCCAAGCATCAGGGGAAGCTACAACAGTGTTCTATGCCAACGCAAATAAATCTTGGTCAGATGTATTAGAAACCCAAAGAGGAAAGTTGAAATACAAAATAAGTGCGGGAGACAAGTCATATACTGGCAGCTTAATAAGCACCCCAAGCCCAACTTACCTGGATGTTGGATATAATGGAATTGTGAATGCATTTAGAGATAGTAGTAGAGGCAGTAGCAAGTACTGTATTGTGGTTGATGATTCTACTATGAAGATTTGGGTAAACGACAA
>CAZMCX010000035.1:0-7877 GCA_964565125.1 uncultured archaeon | reverse complement strand
AATCAAAAGGACTTGCTTCTTCCTTCTTTTCTTCTTTTTTTGTATCCTTTTCTGTTGGTGTGTCTTCTCCTGTGCCTTGCATTTTCTTGATTTCTTCATCCCTTGTAAGCTGGGTAAAAATATTATCTACAATTTGGTTTATCTCCCCCCTTTGGTTTGGTTCTCTGTTGTGCCTGTTTCTAAATCTGTCTACTTCGTCTTTTGTTACTTTTTCAATTTCTTCTTTTGGTTTATTCAAATCAGTTTTTTCTTTTACCTGGCTATAAATTACATCTACTATATTATCATGCAATTCTCTAGGGGTTTTTGCTTCTTCAGGCCTGCCTTGTAGTTCCTTAAGCCTATCTCTGTAATGCCTTGAGCCTTGCTCTTCTGTGGGGGTTTGAATTTGTTTTGTATTTTGTGGTTCGCCAGACCTATAAAATCTTCGTAATCTTCTTGGTACTTCAGAAACATCTTTGTCTTTTTTGTTTTGTGGGTTTTCTACTACTTTTTCAGGTTCAGTCATTTTTTTTTCTTCTGTTTCAGCAAGTTTTACATTTTCTTCCTGCAATTTATTTAACTCTTCACCAAGATTTTCTTCAATTGGGGCCGCAGGAATTGAACTTTTTAGCTGATCCATTAATTTGTCAACTTCACTAAAACTTGGATCTTGGGTGTTTTCAATAGGGATTGAACTTTTTGTCTCTGCTTTGCCTTGGTTTTCTGTGTTCTCTTTTTTTGCTATTAATTTTGTCTTGGTTTCTTCCTGTGGCTTTTCTTCTTGTTTTATCCGGCCTTTACCGTAAAGCTCGTCTATAACATCTCTGGCAATTTTCCGAGAGTAACCTTCAGCCGTAACTGCTTGTATGACTTCGTCCTTAGAATAGATGTTTTTGTAAGTTTGTAGAAGCTTAACTAAATTCTCAACTTCCTTTGAAGCCATAACAACACCAGCGAACTATATATAAATAATAGTTAACTATTTAAAGAATATTTGTATTTTTATATTGATGTATATGGAAATTACTTTTATAGGCAGTCTGTACTCTATTTTGTATTGGGCTTGTTTTTCAGCCATAGTGTTTTTTTTGATACTATTTTTTGAGCATTTTTTTAAACCATTTAATGAAAAACTGAAAATAAAGGAAATTTTTAAGTATTTCTTATTTACTTTGATCGTGAGTTACATAGTTTTGATAATAGCCTATTTCTTGCCAGCAGCATTTGGAATAAAATTTGAGTTTATTGGTCTTTATACCTCTTGGTATATGTATTTGTATGTTGTAGTTGTTATTTTGCTGAAGCTTTTGCTTTATGCTTTGATATTATCAGTAATCCTTCAACCAATAATTTTGTTTGGGATTTTTTTATATAGGGTGTTTGTTGAAAAGAATTCTAATGAATTGCTCTCAAAGTTTTATGTTTCTGTGATAATTTCATTTGTAATTAGTTTAATTTTGTATATTTTCCCTTGGATCTTAGGCGGAATAATTGCGATGGTGTATTTTTAGGTGATATGATGGGCTATAAGCATCTGTTAATGTATTTTATTCTTTTTAATATATTCTTTTCTACAATCGCGTTCTCTTATGTCCCTTCTGCAGATTATTATGGTGGAGATGCCTGTAAACAAGATAGATTGCGCCCAGAAGAAATAAATATTTTGTGGGATGAATATTTGAGAACTGGTTTTTCTCCAAATCAGATAATTGCCGGCAAACCAGAAGATCTAAAAAATTCAGAAAAAACAGTTGAAAAAAAAGATGTTAAAAAAAATGCAACTTTTATGTCTATTAATGACGATAAAGCGATAACTGCCGGTCTAAAAACTGATCAAAAGTTACCATATGACTCTTATATGTTTGGGAAAGTTATTAGTGGAGATTATGCTTATGGTATATTCTTAAATGATTCTTTGAGAATTGGGCGATGTAAGGCCGGCACAGTCGGCTGTGCTGTTACTTCGGATAATAATGGATTATATTTGAGAAATTCAGATGGCGCAATAAAGACTTTTACCGAGGGTGTAAAATCCTTTTTTACAGGGGACGAAATAAAACAAAAAGATACTGTTGGTGCAGGAATGGTTAACCAAGAAGAACTGAAAAATAAAGTAGAATTAAGTCAAGCTGGTGGCCAACAAGATATTAATGTTATAAAATTTACTCACGGGCTTCAAGAAAAACCAATGAGTAGTTTTTTAGTTGATGATTTTTCTTCAGAATTTTTAATGCTTTGTAATAATCAAGATTCAGATAGTCGGTGTAGAGTTTTGCTGTATTCTTTTTTTGACAAAAGATACAATGCTTATTATTCGGGCAGTCTAATATCTGTTGCTGGAGGTCCAATGGTTTGGGGTGCAGCAAGTAAATTGTTTGGTGGTCTTGCATCTTTTAAATATATTGGGGCAGCCACAAAATTTATAAAAAAAGGTACGGATCCGGTAAAGCAAGCATTTAAGAACACGTGGTATAAACTTGTGGCTAAAGATTTTGACTATTTTTCAAAAAATATTAATCATGTAACCACCAAGGCTCTACAAAAAGGGAACATAGGTGGAAGTCTTAAAGTACTGGGTGAGAATGTTTATGAAATTGTTCCAGTAAAAGCAATGGCGGCAGTTCAAAAAGATCTTATTCCTAATTTAACTACTGCTCAAGCAAAAGAAGCAATTGGAGAGGTAATAACTGCGAGGGCATCTGCAGCAAGTTATGGAAAAGGGTTTTTGGAAAGTTTAGAAAAAAACTCAGATGTAATACTAAAACGAGATGCAGCCATACAAGCAGCAAAGAATGCACCACAGTTGCTTGGTGCAGAAATGGATAAGGCTTTTTTGAATAAAAATTTTGCGGGGTGGGTTACGGATACTGCCAGTGGATCTTCGATGGGAATGAAGTCAATAACAGAGTTTGATGTGTCCCCCGGCTTTATAGCAGGAAAATTAAATTTAAATAAAATGTACAAAATGTCTTCGGGCGGAAAAGTAGGAGATGTTGCGCTTCCAGACTTAAAAAACTTTTTGAAGAGTAACCCAGCAGAAGAGTATATGGTTGAGCTTGGCGGGGTACCAACTATATTAAATGCAGCAAATGTCGAGACAATAAAAGAATTGGCAGCAAAAGAGGGTGTTGGAAACCTTCAGGTACTTACTGCGAACAGAACAAAAATTGATTTTTCCGCATATGGCGGTCAGGATAATTTTACAAAGAATTTTGCAAAAGATTATTACAATTTTGTTAAATATAAGTACGCCACCGCAGCAAACAACTATTCAGTAATTATGAACACTTTGCAAAGCGCAAAGGCAATGCCAACAAGAAGCCCCAACGCAATGAATTTCTTCATGAAATTGTGGGCCGGAAAAGGGGGGGCAGTTGGAGGCCTTATAAAACTTGAGACTATTCCAACAATGTATTGGATGGCAAAAACCGGAGAATTTGGAGATACTTTTAAAGCGTATATGATTAAGGACCAAGATCTAACAACAATAAAAACATATACTGGTGTAGATACTTTGTATAACAGTGCATATATGGATATATTTTCAAGAGAAGGAAGCAATAATGGTGATATGTTTTCAAAAGTAATTGACTATATTGTGTTTATTGATAACATTGGATTATTATCTAATGAAATGGAACAAAGCATAAAATCTTTTTTTGGTCATCAATTTAGGGATGAGCCAGAAGATTTAGTATTTTATAATGAAGCAGTAAAATGCGGTGAGAGCGCTTGTACTTTTTCTTTAAATAAACAACCCGCAAAAGAAGAAATAAAGAAAAAGGGTACGATTTCGGGGAAAGCTGTTGATATTGTAACTGACAAAATACATGTAAATACTCTATCTTTGCAAGGAACAAAAAGTTATGTTGTTGAATTCCCAGATCCAGTTCCATCTGATGAGCCAGACCCGGGATTTACATTAAGTGCATTTGTACATAGAATGAATATATTGGGTAAAGATGGAGAGATAAATTTAGCATCCGCATTAGCACAAAAAGAAGATTGTATAAGTAAAGCAAAAGACCTAACTATTGCAGGCATACCTTTTGGCAGTATGTTTGCGTCTGATGTTGATCCGTCTAAATTTGCAATACCCCTGGGAATAGTTGATAACTCAATTGGTTTGGCTCTTACCGGAATTCCTGGATTGGCATTGAGTGTAGTGTCATCAATACTAATAATGGAACAAGTTCAAGAACAAGTTGGGAATTGTGCTGATATTGTTGATGGTTATTATATTACTGATTCTCTAATTCCTTATCAAGACAAAAATGATTCTTTAATGGCGAAAATTGGTGGTGTAGCTTCGCAAGGAAAAAAAGAAACTGAAAAGTCTCTTCTTGGGGGAACACCATTTGATAAAATCGCAACCAAAATTAAAGACCAATTTAATAAAATAATATCTGATAAATCATATGAAGCAATACAGATAAATGTTGAAACAAAAGGAAAAACTAATGGATCTGTTTATGCTGAAGACATTTTCCTAATTTGGGAAGGTGGAAATGCAAGTCAAACAAATCTAAAATATGACGATAAATCATATACGAATTTGGTTGATAAAGATGGAAAAACCGCAGTATTAGATATGGAAAACGGTCTTTTTGAAATAAATGGAAAAAAGATAGACCACCCGGATATTGTAAGATTAACTAAAAGAAATAATAGAGGTCCATTTTATAGTATGCCGGTTGCAGTTACGGTTTTTAAGGCAAGTAGTGTTGGAAACATGTTTGAGGCACATACTAATGGTGACTTTTTAGTAAAAGATCCTGCTATGCTTGATTGTATAAAGGCCGGGGTATTTGAGCAAACAGGAATGACAATGATAAGTAATTCTTTGTATGAACATATGGGGCCAGTTACAGAAATCTTGGTTGAATCCGGAACAATAATTAGACCAAGTTTATATGACGTAGAAAATCAATTCTCAATGGAAGGGGCAAGTGTTGGGAGAATCCCTATGCCTAATTCAATGCTTACTGTTAAAGGCGATAGAACAGTAATAATAAAGAATGCAAAAGAAACCTATGAATTAGATGGTGTTGTAGGTATTGCATTTGAAAAAGGGTCAATTGTTTACAAAGCACAGACAAATGAGTTTATTATGTGGGTAGAAAACATGGCACAAATTGATGGAAAATATATTTCTAATTTGATGTCAAATCATAACCCACAGATAAATGAAGAAACTGGTTGTGAAGAAGATGCATTTGATTTGAAATTAGCCCCAGTTATGGGGGATATAACTGCTGAAGAAGAAGTTGGAAAAATGAATGCTGCTTTAGAAAAAGCAGGTCCATTCCAATACTTCCAGACTCCAAAATATAATCTAATATTTTATTCAAAAATGGAAGGCGGAGTATGTAAAAAATATATGAAAGTTGTAGATAGAGAAACAGGAAGAGTAATGAGTGATGCGGAAGTAACAAGTGTTACAAAAACACCCAATGGTTATAAAGTCACAACAGCGGATGGGAAAACACATGATATTGGATTTGAAGCTGCAAATGGAAAGCCAATGTTATCTTATAATGGTGATAAACAGCCATTACTAATTGCACAAGGAAAAGATGGTGCGTTCTATTATGACCCTAGCACAGGAAAATGGTATGTTGATAATGCACAAGTGCTGCCAATAGATGATGATTTCAAATTGCACGGGTCAGCAACACAAGGAAATAATACCCATCCTTCTGATAACCCAATAAGCGGTGCATTGAATCCACCTGGAGATAGCAAATCAAGTTGGGATATTCCTTTAACAGGAAGTCTATTAGCATCAGGATTAGTAATGCTGGTAAGTAGCATGTTTGTATATTTGTATTTCAAAAGAGAGGAAGAATAAAATATAAGGAGTGAGTTTATGGCTAAGTTTGAATTTATGCTTAGCAAGTTCGTAAAGAAACCATTTTGCAAAAAGAGAATTAAAACCACGTTTTGAGCATGAATTCAAAAAAGTATAGTAGTTAAATTTTCAAATGCCTTTTTATATCTTTCAAAAAAAACTTTGCATCAGTATAAATTAACTGTGCTTCTTTTTCTGAAACACTACGCCCCTCATATTGTACTTTAGATCTATCTAGTCGGTATCTTTCAAAATATGATATGTGCATTAGTATTTCCTTTTCTTCAGAATATAATTCTTTTAGTTATGCAAAAAGACAAATATGGCTGTGCTCTTTATAGCCTTTATAATATAGTAAGGCTCTAGCAGTATGAAAAATTGACAAATATCCTGATATGAAGGCCATACGATAATCTTTAATATTGATATTTGCGTTGCAGGATTCTAGAAATGGTTCTGAATTTTTAATACTGGAATTAATAAATTCTTTTGTAGATTCATCCTTTTTAATTGATCCTGATTCAATACAACGTTTTAAGTCCATAATATCACTATATCAATAATTCTTTTGAATTTTTGTAATAATCATATATCTCAACGCCATATTTATTTATTTCTGTGGCAAATTTGTTTTTTTTCTTGAGCTTTTGATAATATTCTTCTGTGTCATAAATAACTAGTCCCAATTCTTTGTCTAAATAATCTTCTAATTTTGTAAAACAAGACAAATCTATTTTTTTTGTTTTGTCATCAACTAAAACAAGAATATCTATATCACTAGTAGAATTATAATTTCCTTTTGCAAAGCTTCCAAATAAAATAATTCTTTTTATACTATTATCTAGGTCAATTAAGTATTTTTTAAGGGCAAATAATAGCCAAATTTTTTTGATTCCAATAACAAGTAGGGATTCTTTTAGATAAATATTACTTGTTCTTGTTGATCCTGTTTTTTCAATTAGGCCCAATTCTAAATATGTCTTTATATCTTTTGACAACAGCTTTGGGTTACGTTTTAACAATCGAGATAATTCATTAAAGTAAAACTTTTTGTCGGGGTGTAAGAGTAAATGCTTTAAAAGGGGGTTTTCAAAATTTAAATTCATATTTATAATCCGTATAGAAAGTTATTTATATAGTTACCATTAAGTAACTCTTTGCTTACCTTTTGGTAAGTTTCTATTTTTCAAAACAAATAGTTAAGTATGCTTGAACCTTTGGTTCAACATACAATTTTCTTTCTTTTAATAGACTGTACTTTTTACTTTCTTTTTTTAAAAGAAAGAAAAAGTTAGATGTACATATTATGTCCGTTTTTTTCTTTTTCTTTTACTTCTTTCATCTGGCTATTTACTATCTCGCTCAATTTCTTTGATTCTGCAAGTAATGGCTTATTATCTATGTTCAAGTTATACATTTTATTCAATAAACCAATTGCTTTTGCTGCGGCGTCATAGTTTTTTGTTTGAAGAAATGGAACTAAAATTAGATATATTGGATAATCTTTTTCAAGAATAAAAAATTGTGCGCCAATTCCTGCTGTTATTCCTTCTTTTATTTTTTGGATATTGTATTTTTCTAAATATGATAAATTCTTTTTGTTGTTTGCAACACCCAAGATGGTTTCGTTGTTATCTATTATTCCACCAATAGAAAGTATTCTCTCCATTTTTGATTTCTTTGCCCAATTTAGAACAATATGGCAATAGCTTTTTAGGTCCTCTTTTTGAATAATCTGGTCAGAAATTATACAAATAAGTTTGTGTTTGTGGGTAACATAAGCTCTTATTGGGTGCTGTGGAATCCCGTTTTCAATTTTTACTATGGGGGCAGTATTATCGTGCTCAAAATGGCCTAAGTAGTCCATTTTTAGGTTTTCAATTAGATACTTTGTGGTAATAGAACTGATTAGGTCTGCCGAAGGGAAACCCTCAATAAGAGTATAACCCTTGTAATTTTTGTTTGATTTAAAGAATAAACCCATAAAATCACATCCGATTTTTTGTGGGCCCAGAAATCATTTGCGTAAGCAAATTGCTTTCTT
>CAZMCX010000034.1:6221-7917 GCA_964565125.1 uncultured archaeon | reverse complement strand
AAAAAGCGAAATGTTTTTATATTTCTGATAAGTATTTAGTATATGGCGAACTATAGCAGTTCAAACCCAAATTATAATTATGAAACTACAAAGACCAAAGAACTGGAAAATAAAGAAGAATTGATTATACAATCATTAGACAAAGACAAACAATTACTTTTGGAAAGATTAATTTCCGAACTGCAATTAAGAAAATATAGCAAAGAAACCATAAAAAAATACACCAATGTAATTACTGGCTTTTTGATTTCTCAAAAAACTCCAAAAGAGTTCCTGGCCCAAAACCTAAATACAAGTAGATCAAATATCCGTGGAATCTATTTTGCATTAAAATTTTTTTACAATTTTGCTTTAAACAAAAAATTTGAAGAAAAAATACCATTAGTAAAACAAAAAACTAAACTTCCTGAAATTTTGAGCAAGGAAGAACTAGAAAAAATGTTCAAAGAAACAAAAAATATAAAACATAGGGCAATACTATACTTACTCTATTATGCAGGATTAAGATTATTAGAAGTAATAAATCTTAAATGGGAGGACATAGATTATCCTAGGGAAATAATTCACTTAAAAATCACAAAAGGAGGAAATGAGAGAATTATCTTCCTACATAAAAAGATAATAGAAATTCTAACTGATCTTGGCAAAAAAAAAGAGGGCCATATATTCATCAGTGAAAGGGGACACAAATACAACAAAAGAACTATTGAAATGATTGTAAAAACTGTTTCAAAGAAAGCAGGGATTAACAAAAGGGTTACCCCGCACACCCTAAGACATTGTTTTGCAACACACCTATTAGAAGCAGGGGCGGATATAAGATATATACAACAACTACTAGGGCATAAAAACCTACAAACTACACAGATCTACACACATATTGCAAATAGAGACATAAACAAACTTGCAAATCTATTATAAACAAAAGGCAAACTTTAAGCCTTTAAACAAGACAAATCAAACCAATGTAAAAAGAAACAGGTTAAACTTTGACGCCCTATAACTGCTTTTTCATTATTTGCAAAATATACAACTTTTCAAAGAAGAAGCTATCTCGCCCTATTATCTCGCTATTAAAGCCTGCTTTTGAAAGTTTGCGCTCTGTGCTTTCCAGATCATTATAATCTGCGTGAAGCAGAAGAACAACCCCCCTTGGCTTTAAGAACTTCTTGAATCCTGCAAGAAAGATATCTATAAAATGCCGTCCTTTTTCTAGGCCGTCCACTGTGATGTCCGTAATATCATCTGAGGGCAGATAAGGGGGGTTAAAGAAGATAAGATCAAAGTCTTTCTCAGATAAAGAACTAAACATGTCTGATTGTACAAAATTAATTTGTAATTTCTTTTTCTTGGCTTCTTTTTTTGATATCTCTAGCACCTCAGAATCTATATCTAAAGCAAACACATTAGCCCCTTTTTCAGCACAGAAGAAAGAGTTATGGCAATTCCCACAACCAAGTTCTAGAACCTTCTTGCCTTTTAGCCCAAACTCGGAGTCATAAAAGTGAAGGGCTTTATTTATCAGGAAAGTATCTTCTCGTGGGGAATACATGTTTACACCTTTTTTAATGAATTTACAAAATCATCTTTAGTAATTATAACAAATTTAGAAACAGTTTTTATTAATTCGTTAGAAGAAGAAAAATTAGAATTTCTTTTTCTATCAAAATAAGTACATAAGATAGTTTTTACCCCC
>CAZMCX010000034.1:0-6121 GCA_964565125.1 uncultured archaeon | reverse complement strand
CCCCTTTTTGATTATATTCAAATACCCCTTGTTTATTCCTTATCTTTTGACATCTACCTTGACGAACAACTGTTCTTTTATAACTTGATAAAGAAATAATAAATCGATCATAGCCTTCTTTCATTTTTTTTTCTTGTTCTGTTGCAGGTGATGACTGAAAAGGAGGGGCCGTATAATAAAATATAGTTTCACAAACCAAATTTTGCTTTTTAGCAAGATTGTTGGCTAATCCTACGATATTGTGCTTAATATACTTCCCGTTACCAAAATGCTTAGATAGTTTAGATAAAAATCCGGCATCAATAAACACAATAGTTTCTTCCATGAAACCACTATAAATAGAATCATCCAGCGACCCATTACTAGATCACTGGGGCTCATTTTAATATTACTATGGCTAAAGAGATTTATAAACCTTACTTTTCTTTGATTCTTCTAAACTTGGCTCATTCAAGCCATACTCTTTTCCAAAGTGTAATATTGCAAGCCTTATTACCTGAGTTTTTGTTTTTGCAAGACCTTTTTCTATTGCCCTAGTTATTATTTTTTCTAAATATTCTCCAAGGCTAACATTCAAATTCATAATCGCTCACCACATACTAATATTGTGCAGAATATGCACAAAATCCACTTATTGGTCGCCTATAAGTTTTTTCCTTAAAAGAATTTGCCTTATTGCCCGCAAGGTTACTTGCCTAGTTGCCAAGTCATATTTTTGAGGTACTTTTGCACCCCGTTTTATTTCATTAAATTCTGACTCAATTTTTTCTAATTGCTGTTGAAGTTTTACTAGTATTTTTCTGTGGGCTCTATTCCTTATTTCCAGAGCAGGCCTTAAGGCCAATTTTAATCTCTTTATCTCCGCCAAACCATTTGAAGAATTAATAAACCTATGAACTCTCAAATCTTGTGGCGCTATAAGGGGTCTTTCTATTGGTCGCTCTTGCTTTTTAAATTTATGTTCCATTACTCTTCTTGGTTCTACAGCCATAAAAAATCACTTCTTATCTTTATTTATCGGTATTGGAACTCCTGAATAATCTACTGTTAAATTCCCAACTTTTAGGATCTTCCTCAGAAGATAGACTTTCATATACTCCTTAAGTTTATCTTTGGTTTTATTGTCTGCTGTTACAGGGATTAAAGAATTTATAAGTTTTGAGGCATTTACTCCAGTTATTTCTTTCAAAACTAAGGCAAAATCTTCCTCTTTCTTAAGCTTTCCAGAAACTAATTTAGCTGAAAAGTCATCTAATTGCTTAATATCCACAATTTTTCCAACATATTCAAATAATTTGTTATCAAAGCTAAGCGAGATAGATGCCAAAAAATCAGCTACATCTATTGGAGGCACATTATCAGCTATTTTTAGTTTCTTAATTGCTTGCCAACCCTTACAGTTAGCTATGAATTGTATTTCTTCAACCATATTATATTCACCCCAATTTGTAAGAAAAATTACAATCTATATGCCACAAGATTTATAAAAGAATCAACTCAATAATAACTATATAATTTCTACTTGTATATATATTTTGATGTGGTAATAATGGGAATAGGGCATGTTGATTTGGAAAACAAAATAGGGAAGTTCTGGGAAGAGAACAAAACCTTCGAGAAATCCGTTGAAAGAAGGCCAAAGGACAAGGAATACATTTTCTATGATGGCCCACCTTTTGCAACTGGGACCCCGCACTATGGGCACATCCTTGGACTAACAAGTAAAGACCTGTTCCCTAGATACTGGACCATGAAGGGATTTAGGGTAGAGCGAAGGTGGGGCTGGGATTGCCACGGGCTACCTATAGAAAACATCGCTGAAAAAGAGCTTGGGATAAAGAACAAGAAGCAGATCGAAGAGATGGGAATAGATAAATTCAATGAATTCTGTAGATCTAAAGTTTTCGGATTCATAAACGAATGGAAAAAAACAGTAAAGAGAATGGGAAAATGGATTGAATTTGATAATTCTTACAAAACAATGGATTCAAGTTATATGGAAACTGTGTGGTGGATATTCAAGACATTGCATGACAAGGGTTATGTATACGAAGGCAAGAAAGTTCTAATGTATTGCCCAAGATGCCAGACACCAATAGCAAACGCAGAAATTGATATGGACAATTCTTACAAAGACATTACTGAAAAAACAATTACCACAAAGTTCGAGCTAAAAGATGAAAAAGGCACTTACTTCTTAGCATGGACTACAACCCCCTGGACTTTAATAGGAAATGCAGCATTAGCAGTAAATGAAAACCTAACTTATGTTAAAGTAGAATCCGGAACAGAGAAATACATTTTAATAAAAGACAGGCTAAAAGAAGTTTTCAAGAACAAAACTTACAAGATCTTGGAAGAGTTCAAAGGCTCAAAACTAGTTGGAAAAAATTACCTTCCACTTTATTCTTTAGAAACAAAAAACAAAGGCCACTATGTAATTGCCGGTGGAAACGAAGTTACATCAGAAGATGGAACCGGAATAGTTCACATGGCAACATATGGTGAATTCGATTATGAAATGATCAAAAAATACAAACTTCCAATATTTCAACACATTGGGAACAATGGAACTTTAGTAGCAGGCCCAAAAGAATGGCTTGGAATGTGGTTCAAAGAAGTTGACAAAAAAGTATTAGAAGATTTAGACAACAGAGGAGTAACTTTCAGTACAGAAAACTACACACATTCATATCCTTTCTGCTACAGATGTAATACCCCTTTGATCTATAACGCAGTAGCATCCTGGTTTATAGATATCACAAAAATAAAGAAAGAAATTCTAAAAAGAGGGAAAGAAATCAAATGGCATCCTGCATCAAAAATGGAAAAGAGATTCTTAAACATAGTAAAAACAGCGCCAGATTGGTGTATTGCAAGAAACAGATACTGGGCAACAGCAATACCTGTTTGGAAATGTAGCTGCGGAAACCAAAAAATAATTGGGAGTATCGAAGAACTAAGTAAGTCAGCAATAGAAAAAGTTCCAAAGGATCTAGATTTACATAAGCACATTGTAGACAACATCCACTTAAAATGTGAAAAGTGTGGAAAGAAAATGGAAAGGATTCCAGAAGTTCTAGACTGCTGGATGGAATCTGGAGCAATGCCTTATGCTTCAAAGCATTATCCTTTTGAAAACAAAGAAAAGTTTGATTCTATTTTCCCTGCAGACTTTGTTTCAGAATATGTTGCACAGGTAAGAACTTGGTTTTATTACATGCATGTTCTTGGTGTTCTGCTATTTGACCACGCACCATTCCAGCACGTAGTTGTTACTGGAAATATATTGGCTTCAGATGGACAAAAGATGTCAAAATCAAAGAACAACTTCCCAGATCCAAGCCTAATGTTTGACAAATTCGGGGCGGATTCTTTAAGATTCTACTTAATGTCAAACCCAGTTATGAACGGGGAAGATATTAATTTTAACGAGGAAGTTTTGAAAGATATAAACAGAAAGGTTTATGGGCTTCTTTCAAATATAAAATCTTTTTACGAATTATTCAATGATGGAAAAGGAGAACTTGATAACACAAAATCAAAAAACTTGCTTGATATCTGGTTAATAAGCAAAACAAACAAGCTGATAAAAGATGTCACAGAAAGCTTAGATAATTATGACACAGTAAATGCTTGTGCAAAAATCTTAGATTACATTGGAGAACTATCTACATGGTATGTAAGAAGAAGCAGAGACAGATTCAAAGGCAAAGATCTAAAAAACAAGCAAGCAGCAATAAACACTTTGGGCTATGCTTTAAGAAATCTTTCATTGGTAATAGCACCAATAACGCCATTCATTGCTGAAGATGTGCACCAGGCACTTATGAAAGGCCACAAGCTAGAGGAATCTGTACATCTTGAATTATGGCCAAAATCAAACTCCAAAGCAATAGATCAAGAGATTATGAAAAACATGGATTTGACAAGAGATCTAGTAAGCAAGGCCCTAAGCGAAAGAGAGGTTGCAAAGATCCCAATAAAACAGCCACTAGCTACTCTAACAATCTTGGGGGCAAAGCTAGAAACAGAGTATCTTGATTTAATAAAAGACGAATTAAATGTTAAAGAAATAAAACTAAAAGCAGGGAAAGAAGTAAAGATGGAATTAGACACAAAAATAACTCCTGGGCTTCTACAAGAAAGAATTTCAAGAGAGCTAATAAGAAATATAAATGAATTACGAAAACAAGAGAACCTAACTCTAAAAGATAAAATTGAGCTTTGTATAGAGGCAAGTTCAGACTTAATAAAAAAGAGCGCAGAAAGATTCAAGCAAAGTATTATGGATTCTGTCCAGGCAGATAAATTAGAATTTAGATCTTGCGAGAAATCAAAAGAATTCATAATCGATAAAGAAAAAGTAAAGATTGGTTTTTCAAAATAATTGGGTGTTAAAATGGATAAAGTGAAAAAGGCACGAAGTTCGGTATACAAAAAAAGCATTGAAATAAAAGGAAAGGGACAAGTAGAAGTTAAAGGTTTTGACTTTAGCAAAAAATTTGATCTTTCTGAATTTTTTAACAGTTTACAAAAAACTGGATTCCAAGCCACAGAACTTTATACTGCAATACAAATCTTCAAAAAAATGAGGGAAAACAAAGTTACAATCTTTTTTGGATACACCTCAAATATGGTTAGTTGCGGATTAAGAGAAGTTATTTGTTATCTAACAAAAAACAAGATTGTTGATGTTCTTGTTACTACTGCGGGGGGTCTAGAAGAAGATGTTCTAAAACTATTTGGACCTTATTTTTTGGGGGACTATAATGCAAGCGGCAAGGTTTTAAGAAACAAAGGAATAAACCGAACTGGAAATCTTTATATTCCAAATAGCAGATACATTAAATTTGAAAAATTCATTAATGTTTTTTTACAAAGGCTTTACAAAAAACAAAAAGAAACTGGAAAAATCATAACTACTACTGAGCTTTGTTATGAATTAGGGAAAGAAGTTGAAAAACTTCCAAACAAAGAAGAATCAATTTGTTATTGGGCATACAAAAACAATATTCCACTATTCTGTCCAGCTTTAACTGATGGCTCTTTTGGGGATGTATTTTTCTTTTTCAAGCAGCAACACCAAGACATGTTCATTGATATGAGTGATGAAGTTTATAAGCTAAATAAAATAGCAATAAACGCGGAAAAAACTGGGATCATAGCTTTAGGCGGTTCAGTTCCAAAGCACGCAATTGCAAATGCTAATCTTTTTAGAGAAGGGACAGACTATGCAATATACCTAACTACTGCCCAAGAATATGAAGGCAGCAATGCAGGCGCAAATCCAGAAGAAGCAAAGTCTTGGGGCAAGATAAAAGGAGATGCCAAGACCATCAAAGTAGTCGGAGATTGTTCTATTACTTTCCCTTTGCTTATTGCTGGGTTCTTATATTTAAAAAAATAAGGGCTTTGTATTGTAATTATCCGGTTTTAAATAACTCAAAGAAAGATAAAGATCAAGATAAAAGATCCGGGCCATAAAAGGATTAAATAGGCGGTGTTGAATCCAACGGCACAGTAACTAATTCATACGAAGTTTGGCTTGTAACTGCATCCACATAACAAATTCCTTTAAATTCATTTGATTTACCTAAAAGCTTAAATGCCCATTCAACATGACTTGCGTCTTTATACTTATTCATATTTCCATACCCAAACACCCAGCCACTTTCTGAACTAACTGAAAGGACCCCATGTTTACTAATACAATCTTCAGAGTTTTCTACTAAAGAACGTGCCTCTGCTTCAGATAAAATGCTTGTTATGTCAATTATTGGACCTTTATACTTGACTATTTTGTTGTTTGCATCAAAATGTAAATATCCACTTGGCAACTTTATTCCAAAAACTTCAACATCAAAACTCAGTTTAAATCCGTGGATTTTTTCCTTACACAGGGCGTTATTCTTAGATATACATACTTCTTTTTCACTAACTACAAAATTCTTCAAAGCAACATCAAAAAAAGTTTCTGAAAGGGAAGGTATATCTCTTACATAAGCCCCTTCCTGTTGATATTGACTTTTCAGATTCACATCAGCAATCTCACATCAGCAATCGCCCAATTTTTAAAGACTTTAACTTGGGACAATTCAGCAGATTGATTAACACAACC
>CAZMCX010000033.1:0-8024 GCA_964565125.1 uncultured archaeon | reverse complement strand
CTGACAAAGGTATTGAAAAATTTTTAAATACTTTGAAGTACAAAACGAAAACTGGTTTTTTGAAACATAAAGTTACTTATGGTATGAAATAAATTTATATATAAGTATTCTTATTTCTATTATGCCTAACGATTTTGTACCAATATCAGAAAGATTGAAACTTTTGCCTTGTCCAATTGGTGAAAAAGGTTTTTGTTGTAAGATCTGTTTAATGGGTCCTTGTAGAGTAATGACTAGTGAGCAAAAAGGGGTTTGTGGCGCATCTC
The DNA here is from genome assembly GCA_964565125.1 of uncultured archaeon. Classification (GTDB taxonomy): domain Archaea; phylum Iainarchaeota; class Iainarchaeia; order Iainarchaeales; family 0-14-0-20-30-16; genus JAQTTP01. Next base: position 7,758 of record CAZMCX010000033.1, on the reverse strand, counting down.
AAGATCTAATTGTTGCAAGAAATATTTTAAGATTTACTGCTGGTGGTGCTAGTGCACATTGTGGTCACACATATCACTTATTAAATCATTTTGGAGAGACATTCACTGACAATTATATTAAGGAAAAAAGCCCTGATTATTTGTACAAACTTTGGGATGATTTGAACATATTACCCAAAGTTAAAATGGAGCATTTTAAAGATATTTCTGAGGCCTTGCACACTTCAACAATGGGAACAAATTCAGATTATACTGATGTTTTGAAATGGTGTATGAAATTAGGAATTATTGATGGTTATTATGGCTTGTATTTTGCAACAGAATTAGAAGATAAACATTATGGCAAACCAGAAATAAAGAAAGGGAAATTAAATTTAGGGGTACTGAATCCTGATAAAGTGAATATTGCAATTCACGGCCACGAGCCAATGTTTGCCCAAGCTATTGTAAAAGAAGCAAAAAATTACCCAGAAGTAAATCTAGTTGGGGTTTGTTGTACTGGTGCATCTTTGTTAGCAAGGCAGGGAGTTCCTTTGGCTGCACACTTTATGTTGCAAGAAGATGTTGTTGCTTCTGGTATTGTTGATATTTTAGTGGTAGATACTCAATGTATAATGCCTTCTTTGAAAGATCTGTGTGAGTGCTATCACACAAAAATAGTTACAACAAGTGAAATTGCAAGAATTGAAAATGCCTTACACATGCCTGTTAGAAACGAAGATGATGCAAAAAGAATTGCACAAACAGTAATTAAAATGGCAATAGGAAATAAACTATACAGAAGGAAGAATGCAGAGCAATTATTCAAACAGAAACATCCTCAAATTAAAGAGGTAACTGTTGGCTTTACAGAAGATAACATCAATATTGATGATATTGCAAGAAAATTAAGCAAAAAAGAGATAAAAGGCATTATTGGTGTTGTTGGTTGTGTTAATCCAAGAGCAAATCAAAACTGGGTAAAGACTTTTGAGAAACTAAGTAAAGATTATTTAATTCTGTGCTCGGGTTGCATGGCTTTTGAATTTGGCAAAAATAGTTTGTTAGATGGAAAAAGATTTTATCATATGGGTTCATGTGTGAATAATGCAAGAATTGCGGAAGTGTTCAAAAGGTTGGCACAGAAACTAAATAAACAAATAACTGAATTGCCTTTTTTGATTTCTTGTCCAATGCCAATTTCTGAAAAAGCAGTAGCTATTGGCTTCTTTTTCGCAGCAATAGGTGTTGATGTACATTTTGGTTATCCTTTTTTGATAAGTTCTGATACTAATGTTGCTAATTTCCTTGCTAACACTTTACGTGTAAAATTTAACAGTGTAATTTTTGTTGATACAGACCCAAATACTTTTTATGATAAAGTAAAAGATGGTTTAATTGTTATTCCTAGGTGATGTTATGAGAGTATTATTTATAATTGCATTTAGAGATTTTCAAGATGTGGAGTTTCTTAAAACAAAAGAGATTCTAGAGCAAAACAATATAGAGTGTGATGTTGCAAGCACACAGAAAGGAATTGCAAAAGGATCTTTTGGTGCTGAATTTAAAGTATCAAAAATATTGGAAGAGATTAGCCCTCAAGATTATGATTGTGTAATATTTATTGGTGGTGCAGGCACTCCTAGTGTAAGAGCAAAAAGAGATGCAATAAGAATTGCAGAGCAATCCTACAAATTGGGCAAGTTGACTTGTGCAATATGTTGGGCACCAACTATTTTAGCAAAAGCAGGCATCCTCAAAAACAAAAAAGCAACAGTTTGGGTAGGCTCCGATAATGAGTATCAAAAAAGCACAAAGGAAGTTCTTGAGCAGTATGGTGCAGACTTTGTTGATAAAGAATTAGTTGTTGATGGAAATTTAATTACAGCAAATGGGCCACCAAGTGCTGAAAAGTTTGCAAAAGAAATCATCAAATTTTTAGGAAAAAAATAAAATTATTTTAATTCTTTTATAATTTCTTTTGTTGTCAGGTTATTTGTTTTTCCACTTTGCATATCTTTTAAACCAAATACTTCTGATTCAATTTCTTTTTTGCCAACAACAATTACAAAAGGGATTTTTTCTTTGTTTGCATAATCTAATGCTTTGCTTAATTTATCTTCAAATGCAATACTTGAACTGATGTTATTTTTGCGCAATTCTGTTGCTAACTCAATGCAAGGCTCTAATTTATCTAATGGAATTATCAATACTTTTGGAGTTCTTTCAAACCCCGTCAGTTTGGTTTTGTTTTCTAATAATGCATTATATATTATATCTAATCCAAATGACATTCCTGTTGCAGGATATTCTCTATCGCTTTGCAAAAAACCCTGTATTATTTTGTCCCAACGACCACCACCACCAACACTAGAAGTTATTTTACTATTTTCTAAATATACTTCCCACATTGGGCCAGTATAATAACTTAAACCTCTTGACAATGTTGGTGTAAAATAAACATCTTTTATATTTTGTAGTTTTAGACAATCAAAAATTAGTAATAATTCGTTGTAGCCTTCATCAAATAAATTATTTCCACATTTGCTTTTTAAAAATTCTAGTTTCTTAAAATTATCTTTAATATCTTTTTGTCCTGCTAATAAATCAAACAAGGCATCAATACTTTGCTCTTTAATTCCTTTTTCTCTTAATTCTTTTTCAACATCTTTCTGGCAGGTTTTTTCTAATTTATCTAAAGATAAAGCAACATTAATAAAATCTTTTTCTTTTACATTGCAGGTTTCAAATAAGCCAAATAAAAGTTTTCTATTATTAATTACAACATAAACAGGTAATTGAAGGTCTTTAAAAACATCAAAAATCAACGCAATTATTTCTGCATCTTGTGCAGGACTCTTTATTCCTGCAACATCAACATCACATTGAGTAAATTCTCTTAATCTTCCACTTTTTACTGGTCCGTCTCTAAATACCTTTCCTATTTCATATCTCTTTAGAGGCAGTCTTAGAGTTGGGTTTTCAGCAATTAGTTTTGCCATTTTGAATGTCAGTTCATACCTTAAGCACAATTTTCTTTTGCCTTGATCTGTTAGCTGATAAGTTTCTTTTAATATTTCTTCGCCGCCAGCATATTTGCTTGCTGCAATTTCATAAGCTTCCAATATGCTTGTCTCAATAGGTCTAAAGCCGTATTTCTTGAAATTCTTTTTCAATACATCCAGAATATACTCTCTGATTTCTTGTTCTTCTGGCAAATACTCTTTAATCCCTTTTAATTGTTCTAATTCCATTCTCTCACACAATTTACACACTAGACAGCACAATTTATATATTGTTATTTATATTATAACTATAAATATATTGGCAATCCCACTATATAAATATAGCTTAAAACAGTATTACTTTTTAGCAAAAAGATTTATTAAACTTAACAGTTATCTTATTATGACAATTTATATTGCTAGTGACCATGGTGGTTTTAAACTTAAAGAGAAGATAAAAAACCATTTAGTTAAAAAAGGATTTGAAATCAAAGATTTTGGAACACATTCTGAAGACTCTGTAGATTATCCTATTTTTGCAAAGAAAGTATCAAATGCAGTTACAAAAGATAGTAATTCAAAAGGGATCTTGGTGTGTGGCACAGGTATTGGAATGAGTATTGCTGCAAACAAAATAAAAGGTATAAGAGCAGCATTGTGTTGGAACGAAGAAACAGCTAGACTTTCTAGAGAACACAATGATACAAATGTTTTGTGTTTTGGGCAAAGGATATTGGGTGAGGATCTTGTATTAAAGATTGTAGATGTTTGGCTTAATACAAAATTCACAAATGAAGAAAGATACATTAGAAGACTAGATATGTTGGATTGATTTCTATGGTTGAGGTTTCTCCATCGCTTTTGGCAGCAGATTTCTCTAAAATTGATAAAGAATTAAATAAAGTTCTTAGGGCAACTAATAGAGTGCATATAGATGTGATGGATAATAAATTTGTATCAAATTACACTTTGAATAAAATGACCCCGAATTTAGTAGGAAAATGCATTAATTTTAAATTGAAACCAGATGTACATTTAATGGTTAATGATCCCTCAAAATATTTTGAATCTTTTGTAAAGGTAGGGGCAAAAGAAATATCTTTTCATTTTGAAGCAGTTTTTGATCCTATAAAAGAATTAAGATTGCTAAAGAGTTTTTGTTCTGCAGGAATTGCATTAAAACCAAAAACAAGTTTTAAAGAGGCTTATGATGCAGTAAAAGAAAGTGATTTTGTATTGATTATGTGTGTTGAACCAGGATTTGGTGGTCAGGGGTTTATGGTTGATATGATACCTAAAATAAAATCAATACGTGAATCATTTCCCAAAAAGCCAATTATTGCAGATGGTGGCATAAATAATGAAATAAAGACGCTGGTAATAGATGCTGGAGCATCAATATTAGTGATGGGCACAGCTTTTTTCAAAGAACAAAACAAATATAAATAACTATTTTGTTATATATCTGGAATAGGTGAAGATATGAATAATGAAGCAGGTTTATTTTTGATAGGATTGGGCGTAGGAATGTATATTCCTTCTTTGCCAAAACCAATTAATGTAATACAACCATTTTTAGGTTTGATAATAATATTGATTGGCGTATTGCTAATGATTAAAAAGTAATTAAAAAAGAGGCAGTTGTTCGGGTTTCTTAGTATATTTTTCTAATTCTTCGAATATAACCCCTAAATGTTGTTTGTCAGGATTATTGTTTTCTCCTACTGCTACTTGATATTAAAAAAAAGTAACTAGAAAAATAAATTGTTCAGTATATTGTTTGTATTTTTGCAAATTTCTTCTTAACAACAATAAAAATTGCCTAGGTTCACCTTTAGGATCATATAAAAGACTAAGAAGACTATCAAATAATATTCTGTTTTTGGTTTTAGCTGTGCACTCAGAGATAATATGTTCATCTTCGTTTATATACTCCTTTATATCTTGCTTTATTGTCCAATCCAGTTTTTCGTGGCTCAGCCTATCTTCTTGTATTCTTAGAGATTTTGTTGCATTTACAAATCGTTCAACTAATCTTAATTCAGGAATCAAATGAATTGCAACTATTGAAGGAGTAACTTTGTATTTCTGAAAAATTGCATGAACTAATGCTAATCTTCCAGCTTCATGACCCATTTCTAATACTTCTGGAGAAGCTGGTTTTAATTTTCTTCTTCTAAGTAGTTCAAGTTGTTTAGGTCCTTTTTTAGCACTAGCCATAAATATCACTTCAATTATTTATGGAAAGTGTTGTATAATTTCTATCATCTTAGAAGAAATTATTAACTGAGTCATAAATATCACTAAATAAATGTACATAGAATACATTTATATTATTATTTTTTATATTTCTTCAATGCAAAACAAGACAAATCAAGTTTTAAAGCTTTTATTAAAGATTCCAAAAGGCAAAATAACACCTATGGTATTATAGCAAAAAAAAATGAATATAAGCCCAGGCAAGTAGGAAAAATATTGAAAGAAAATAAGATTACAGATATACTTGCTATAAAGCAATAAAAAACAATGCGAATTAGGAGGCTATAATAGAGAATTAAAGAAGAAAATAGAGCATTTAAAAAAAGGGGATTAAACATAAGAAATAATAAAAATATTAACTTTATGCTGTATTTATGGTATTATTAATTATAGATTTATATATTATAGTTTTCTTATATATTAAAAGAAAAAGGTGGTTTTATGAAATTTTTTTATATCCATATAGTTGTTATAGTTTTGATTGTTGTTGCTTGTGTTGCAATTTTGTTAACTTATAATAGGCAACACACAATTGATTTGAACTATAATGTTAAGCTAGCAGATTATAATGATAAAATTACTGTTGATTATGAGTTAACAGTTGATGGAAATATTTTAGACACTTCTTTTGACAAAAACAATCCTTTGACTTTTGTTATTGGTGAAGGCAAAGTAATTAAAGGCTTTGAAAAAGGAGTCTTGGGTACAACAGAAGGACAAGAAAAAATATTTATTGTAAATCCAGAAGAAGGATATGGCATAGTAGACGATTATCCCTATAAATTTCAAGAGGACCTCAATAAAGTGTTGGTTGCAGTAAAAGAGCAAACAGGCAAAGATGTAAATGCAAAGGATATTCAAGGCGGAGTGTTTTACAATATGTATGGTCAGAAATGTATTTTTCAAAGCTATGACATAAACAAGAACATACAAAACATAAATTGCCAGCACAGATTGGCAGGTAAAACTCTTCAATTTAAAGTGAAGGTTTTGAAAATAGAAAAGTTAGGGGAATACGGCACAGAACCAGAAGATAAGAATAAGTGATATGGTATGTCAGAGAAGTCAATGCCTATAATTAGAAATAAAGAAGATCTTACTTTATTAAACAAAATTAAAAGTATTATTCACAAAGCACGATATGTTGCTTTTAATGCTGTAAATACAGAAATGCTTAAAGCATATTATGAGATTGGAAAAAGGATAGTTGAAGAAGAACAAAAAGGTAAAAAACGAGCAGAATATGGCAAAAAACTTCTTGAGACACTTTCAGTTGAACTTATAATGGAATTTGGGAGTGGTTTTAGTGTTACTATCCTTAAAAATATGAGGTTTTTTTATCAAATCTATAAAGATAGAATAAGTCAGTCAGCGACTGACTGTTATACCGTTTCATTAAGAAATTAGAAAAAAATATCAAGGTTAAATAATAATAAGTGATATAATTATGTCTCCTGTGAAACCTCCAAGACCTCCTGAAAAACTAAAACTACTCAAACCCAAATTTAAAATAGAACATCGAGTATTATTGCCTCAAGAATTAAAGAGAAAGCAAGAATTATTAGATTTTGTAAAGAGAAAGATTGCAGAAAGACATGCAAGAATGAAAGCCTTAGAAACACAAAGAAAACAGCAGGAATTAGAATCAGAAAAACAGAGACAAAAATTATGGTTAAAAAAGCAGAGACAATTGCAAGAACAAATTCAAGCACATAATAATTTAGTTACAAGAAATGAACAACGGAGACACAGATTTAATCAAGTTGCAAACAGATTGATAACAAAAAGACCACAAGAAGAATTTGTCCAAGTTTTTAAAAAAGCACAAAGTATGTCTATAGATGAAAGAATTAAATATTTAGAACAAGAAACAAAAGCTAGACCAGAAAGTAAACAACCCGATTGGCATAATTTTATTTTACAGTCAAGAGAATTGTCTGAAAGAGTAAGAGCATTAACTTTTTTTAACAAAGAACAAATCTTTAAAGAAATACAAGAAATATTAAATAAATCAAAAAATCCAAACGAATCTCAACAAAGAATAAGACAGTTATTAATAGAATTAGATAATGTGAGCAGAGTTATTTCTATTTTTATTCAAAATCATCCTGAGCACCAAAAAGAATTATTGCAATTATTAAATTCAGAACAAAATATAAACACAGCAATGCCACGAATCTATTCTTTTATTAAAGAAAAATCAGTTAGAGTAGAGAGAAGGGTTCAGGAACAAAAAAAAGTTCAAACTCCAAAATTAGAACAAGATACCCGAAAAACAACAATAGAAAGGCGAGTTTTAGTGCCAGAAGATGTAATTAAAGATATATTTAATATATATTTATATAATGAAGGAATAATAGATTTTGAGAGTGCTAGGGAATCTGCTGAGAAAATAACTGATTATTATTGGAGATCAGAAGCCTATGCAGAAATAGCTAAGAGCTCAGGTGAGAAAGGTGATTTTAAGAGCGCTAGGGAATCTGCTGAGAAAATAACTGATGATTATTCGAGATCA
>CAZMCX010000032.1:4341-8050 GCA_964565125.1 uncultured archaeon | reverse complement strand
AAGCAAAATGCTTTCTTGGAAAAAGGTACTATTTACCTGATAAGTATAACTATTCTTCATTTCTGTTATAATTATTTTTATAGCCTTTCTTCTTTGCGTAACAATCTCTACAGAATATTGGTTTTCCTTCTATTGGCTTGAATGGAACTTCACATTTCTTTCCACATTCAGAACAAACAGCTGGATACATCTGTCTAGGCTGATAATCGTTGTTGTCTCTATTGTATGCCATTTATTTTCCTCCTAATTAAACTACACAATAACTTCTGCACAATCTAGAACTAGAATAGCACTCTAACTATTGTATATTATACTAGTAGTATATATTATATATTTATAAATAGAGCAGGTTAAGGGTCTGCTCTAATGATTAGGAAAGAAATATCCAATTATAAAGATTTTTGTTTTTAGTTATACAGTGGGGGATATAAATGGAATGTGAAATATGTGGAATGGATAGATATACTAGGCCTGTTGAAAAAGAAGGCGCTAAACTTTATTTATGTAGTGACTGTGGAGGATATGCCAGACCAAATTTTACAAAACCCGGCTTTAAGCCAAATACAGGTTATAGAAATAGACCTAGTTTTAACAATAGACCATATTCGGGGCCTCCAAGAGATGATAGACCAAGATTTGATCCTAATTTAGTTAAAGATCTAGTTGAAGATTATGGTGTAAAGATAGGCCAAGCTAGGCAGAAAGCAAATCTAAAAATAGAAGAGTTAGCAAGAGAGCTGTTCATATCTGCATCATATCTGCAAAAAATAGAAGGCGGAAAGTTTAAGCCAGACAATATGACTGCAAAGAAACTTGAAAAGAGGCTAAACATTGTTCTATTTGAAACACCAAAGAAAGAAGAAGAGGCAAAGGAACCGCCTAAGCCAATAATAGCAGAAGAAAAGAAAGAGTGAAAAAGAATGGGTATTTTTTTTTACATTCTTATTTTTTTAGTAGTTGCAATAATATTTACCTATTTTTTGAAGAAGAAGTTTAATGCAAAAACATATTTAATTTTTTCCATAGTGAAAAGCAAAAAACTTGCGGAAAAGTTTGATAAATTGAAGTTTGGTACTATTTGGAATAAACTCGGAGATATTGGTATCTCTATGGGCTTTGGAGCCTTAGGGCTTTTTTATCTTAGAAAAAGAAAGAGCAAGATAATCACAATCCTGTATGTTCTATTGCTTTTTGTATTATTCTTTTTAATGATGTACTTCCTTGCTGGGAAATCTCTTTTTGATTCTCTGCTTATCTCGGGAATATTTGGTCTTTTTGGATTTTCTGGAATCGTATTGTATTTGCTTATAGTGCAGACAATAATGCTAATTGATTTATTTATTGCAGGTCAGGCGAAGTGTGTTGGTATTGCGCCAGTGATACCTGGTGTAAAGATCCCTAAAGTGCCGATAACCATTCCATTTTTTGAGGGCTGGATTGCGCTAATAATTGGGATGGTAATACATGAGTTTAGTCATGCAGTGCTTATGAGGAAAGCAAAAGTTCAGATTAACTCTTTTGGGCCGCTTTTGCTTGGGTTCTTGCCAATAGGTGCTTTTGTAGAACCTGATGAAAAAAAATTGAAAAAAATATCCCTTAAAGACAAGTTAAGACTTTATGCTGCAGGCCCAGCAATGAATATAGTTTTTGCAGTTGTTGTATTTGGACTTTTGCTCTTGTTTGGTGCAGTAACTTCAAATTATACAAAAACCGTTGTTGCAGATTATGGTGAGGTATACATTGTTGGCGCAGACGAATATGGTGGTATCTGTGGAGAGGGCGGGCTGTCGAAAAACTATGGGCTTGTTGATGAAAACACAAAGATAAGTTCTGTGGAAGGAAATGCTATTTCAAGTTTAACTGATTTTAGAACACAAATTGTTTCCGCCCTTAAAGATGAAAAACAATATATTTCTGCAAGCTTGGAAAAAGATCAAAATGTTTTTGACCAAAATCTTTATTTTAACGAAAAAGAAATACTAGGAATAAGCTTGGAGCAGAGATACAAAGATGGTGTTCCATTCAAGTACAAGGCAATTGGATTTGTAAGTTCTTTATTGTATTGGATATTTTTGTTGAACTTACTTATTGGAATATTTAATTTCTTGCCAGTTGTTCCATTTGATGGCGGGGCAATGGCAATGAGTATGTATTCGCCGTTATTCTTTTTTGTAAAAGGCGAAAAAAGAGAGAAAACAGTTATGATGTTTTTTATTGCTTTAGTAGTATTGCTTTTGGTGCTTAACTTAATTCCAATTTTTGGCTAAAATTAAATAACATTTATAATTTATTAAGGAATATGTATTATATGCTAAAGTGATTTTATGACCGACAAAGTTTTTTTTGAACATGGTGAAATAAAAATAATTTGTGATGATATCCTGGCAACAACTGAAATTGACAAAAATAGTATTGATTTAATAGTTACTTCTCCGCCATATAATGTTGATATAAAATATAATTCACATAATGATCAGATCTCTTATGAAAAATATTTAGAATTTAGTTGTAAATGGCTGTCACAATGTTTTGATTGGTTAAAAGATGATGGCAGGATGTGCCTTAATGTCCCTTTGGATATTAATAAAGGCGGGCAACAAAGTGTTGGTGCTGATTTAACTTTAATTGCAAAACAAATTGGCTTTAATTACCATTCTACTGTTATTTGGAATGAGGGTAATATATCAAGAAGAACTGCGTGGGGTTCTTGGCTAAGTGCTTCAGCACCATATGTTATTGCACCAGTTGAATTAATTATTATTCTGTATAAAAAGCAATGGAAAAAAATTAACAAAAAACAATCTGATATAACAAAACAAGAGTTTATTGAATGGACAAATGGGCTTTGGACTTTTAATGGAGAAAGTAAAAAAAAGATTGGACATCCTGCCCCGTTTCCAGTTGAATTACCTCGAAGATGTATTAAATTGTTTAGTTATGTTGGGGATACTATCTTAGATCCTTTTTTGGGTAGTGGTACAACTATAATTGCTACAGCCATAAACAATCGAAAAGCAATAGGCCTCGATATTGATAAAGATTATTGTAATTTAGCAAAAGATAGAATTATTAATGAGGCAAAAATTTTTAATCAAAAGTTGAATATTTTGTAAATTTGTTTTGGGTGATGCTGATGGAAAAAGAAGCAAATAAAGTAATACAGGCTGATTTGATTTTGGAATATTTTATAAAAAACCCTAACAAAGAAATTAAACATCCTGAAGTAGTAGATTGGGTTGTTGCAGAATATAAAAAGAGAACAGGGTTGGTTTTTAGAGATCCTGATCGTGCAATTAGAAAATTATCTCAATCTGGCCAATTAATAAAAATTTCAAAAGGAATTTATAAATATGACCCTGAATTTGTGATAAATAGAGAGCTTGAAGATTTTTCTTCTGCACAAAAAGCAGAAATATTTAAAAGAGATAATTATCGTTGCGTTGTATGTGGTAAAGGAAAAAGAGATGGTGTAGAAATACATGCTGATCACATAAGGCCAAAGGATTTGGGTGGTAATGCCACAATTGAAAATGGACAAACACTTTGTGCACAACACAATTTTTAGAAAAAGAATTATAAACAAACAGAAACTGGAAAGAAAATGTTTATTAGGCTTTATGAACTTGCAAAAGCAACAAATGATGATAAGTTATTAAAATTTTGTAAAGATGTGTTAAAAGTATATGAGGATAATAATATTAATGGCCAT
>CAZMCX010000032.1:3068-4241 GCA_964565125.1 uncultured archaeon | reverse complement strand
TAGAAAATGTCAAAATCGTCATTTTGTTTTTTTAGTCTTTCTTTTAACTCTTTTGTAGTTTCTTTTGAAGTGTTAGGATTCGTTGGTTCGCTTGCTCTTCTTTCTGCAGCAGCAACCATTCTTGGATTTCTAATATTTGCTCTTGCTTTTTTATTTATCTGTTCCATGTCTGCTTTGTCTGGAACCCCCCTCCACCCGCACTTATTACATTGTTTCATTCCACCATCTATTTTCTTTAAATTTATACTTCCACAATTTGCACAATATTCCCACATCATTTTAATCCCTTCAAAATTCTTTTAGCCCCTATAATATATATAAAATAATATAAATATATTTTTATATTTATACATTTATATTTATATGTTTACTATGGAGTGACTTCTATGCCTGCTAAGTTAAGACGACTTGAAAATCATCATTTTGGATCTGTTTTTAAAGAATTACATGAAAAAAGTGGAAAAGCCCATGAAATCTTGCTTAAAAGAGAAGGCTGGGAACACAATATTGAAAATGTAGTAAGATTTTATGCTGAAAAAAGACCAAAGTTTTTTGCATTTTATGTAAAGAAACTTGTTGAATTAAAAGAAAGAGATCCATTAGTAAATCTGATTTTGCATTTTAGAACAGGCAATAAAGAACAGAAGGCAATTGCAATAAATGTTTTTAAAAGTGTTTTAGCTCATGATAAGGCATTGGCAAGAGAAATTCTAGAAAAAATAAATGATGTTAATAGCAAGCATTATCTTCCAGAACCAAGGCCCGAGAGACGAGAACCAGAAAGAGTAGAGCCAGAAAGGAAGCCACCTAAAAAAGGCCCTGAAGCACCACCAAGACCTGCAAGAGGTCCAAAACGAAGAGAAACCCCTGAAGAACTTAAAAGAAGAGAAGTAGAAGAACTATTAGAGCCTCAAGAAGGCGAAGTAGAAGTAGATATTGATGATAAAGGAAGAGTTAGAAGAAAACAAAGTCCGCAAAGAGAACCAAGAGAGTTAGATTTTGATGCGGAAGGAAACCTAAGACCTAAAGGTCCCGTAAGAAGAAAGGAACAAAGTCCAATACGTACTATTCCCCCTGCAGAACTAAAAAAATTAAGGCCAGAGGAATATGAAAAACTATATGGCAAACGAGATAGAAAAGAAGCCAAGAGAAAAGAATTAGAAGAAAAAGAGC
>CAZMCX010000032.1:0-2968 GCA_964565125.1 uncultured archaeon | reverse complement strand
AGAGAACAAAGAGAATTAAAAGAAAACAAACTGCAAACTTTAGCACAAGATGTTTTTGAAGGAATTGAATTATTAGAGGTATATGGCCCGCAAACAGAAGAATCAAAAGCAAAATTGAAAGCAGAACGTGAAGTCACAAGAAAAGAACAAGATATCAAAGCAATGGAAAAAAAAGCAAAAGATCTTTACAGTAGAGTTAAATCGTTAGAAGCTAAAATGTATAAAGAGTTAGAACAACTTGTTTTATTAGTAAGAGGGAAAGCAGAAGGGAATAAAATTTTAAGCCAAATTGCCAAAGCAAGGAAAAAATCAAATTTAAATTTAATAGAGAGTTTGGCTGAAGCGCAGAGATTAATTACAGAATTAAATGCGGAATTAAAAAGAAATAGACTGGGTCCAACAGAAATGGAGGATTTGAGGCGATCCTCTGAAGACAGAGAAAAAGACATAAATCTAGATACTGATTTTTGGAAAGATGATAAAAAGCCTGAAGCGGCTCAGTCAGACAAAGAGATTTTAGAAAATAGAAGGGCAAGAATAGAACGAAAAATAGAATTCTTGGCAAAGTATATTAAAACAAAAGATTTGGAAAAAAAATTTAATGCTGCGGAGCCCGAAGATTTTGGGGCTTTTGAAGATAATGTAAACTCGGAGATTGTTTCTGTATATGCAAAACTTAACTCTGATTTAGGAAATTATCTGGAAGAACAATATCCTGGAAAAAAACATAACATGTTTAATGCTATCACGACTAGAATAGAGAAGAAGATGACTACCTTTGAGCAAGCACAAGAACTTGACAGAGTAATGTCTTTATTGCAGGCAAAGAAAAAACCTTTAAAAGAGAGGCGTGTTGATAAAATCAACGATTACATAGATGCATTATTATTACTTGATCCCGGACAAAATAAAGAAACTAAAAAATGGTTGGAAAAAACCAGAAAAAAACTTGACAGAAAAGTTTTTGGATACAACGAAAAAGAAATTGTAGATCTTTATAATAGTTTTAAATCGCAGATAGAAGAAAAGGAAGGATTTTTTAGGCGTAAAATTGAAGATGCCCTGGTAGATACTGATAAAGAACACGATTTTTGGAAAGACTATAACGGAATATTGCAAATCAAGGCAGTAGGAACTAGACTATTTGAGCTCCAAGAACTAACAAAACAATTAAATGAATTTACTAAACAAAAAAAAGATGCTGGTGATGAAGTTAAAAAATCAGATGAACATGGTGAGGGGTTTGAAAGTCCGCTAGAAAAATATACAACTAAAGCAGGTCATACCTGGCGTGTTAGGGTAGAAGGGCTGGATAGAAAAAGCGAACTTCATGAAACCATAGATGTGACTCTTAGCAACTTTGGTCAGACAATGCCCAAAGAAGACAAAAAATTGCTTATTGACTATATATTAAAGGAAGAAGAATCACGTGGATCTAAGTTTGATTTAGAAAAACTGCTAATTAGGGGTGTTGCTGAAAAGATGGTTGATGTTCTAAAAACCCATCCACAGGTTTTGGATACAGGTAAATTTGGCATAAATGTAAAAGATGTATTATATTCATTTGGGCCAATAATTAATCCGGAAGGTGGGCAAAGAAAATATGTGTTTGCTTTAGTTGACAAAGACGGAGAAACAAATGTTGCAATATATTACCAAAGTGGGTCTTCAGCTAGTTGGAGATTGCTTCCAATGACAGGAGATCTGCCTTATCTTGAAAAGCATTATTATAAATCTGAGAGGGGAGAAGAAGCTTTGGCTCTTTCTTGGGAAGCTCAACAGAAACTTGATGAATTACCATCAAACTCATACCCTAAAGAAATGAGATCAGTTATGGATGGCTTGGCTCCAGAAATGAATAAAATAAAAGTAAACGCAGAAAATGACTTAGATCAATGGAGACTACAAAGTAAGGCCAGAAAGAGAATTGATAAAACAATAATGTCTGGCCCGGCCCAAAGTAATCTTGATTTAGGTGATAAGGGTAATTTGCCAGACTTTTCTAAGGTAAGAGCAGTTTGGTTATCAGAAACTGCAGTATATGGCAATATACATAAAGTAGTTGTGCCAAGCAATAATGGCGATGTTTGGTGGACATTTACACATTCTAAAGAAGGAGTTTTTATGTCCTCTGTAGAATTTAGAAACGGTGAGGTTACAAAATACGGATTAGCTGATGTTCCAGATCTAAAAGACCCAGAAGGCTTGAAAGAATTAATAATTACGCAGTCAAGAGAGTATGATGGCCAACTAGACCGCAGATTTATAGCCCTTATGAAGAATGCAGATAAAAAGACTATGGATGGGCTGACTCGATTATTACAATTATATCATGACAAGGTTAATCGGGCAGATATAAAATATGATTATGTAAATGTAATGCCTGTGCTATTGGAGCACCCTTTTGTTAAATCTATACAGGATCCTGTGAAACAGATTGTAGAAAAAGCCTTGGAATCACAAAAGCGTGATGTCGATGAGGGCGAGGGTGTAAAAGATCTAGAAGAAGTTAAACCACCTGAAGAACATAAAGAAGCAGAACCTAAAAAGCCTGGCTTTTTTGCAAGACATAAACAGATGAAACTAGAAGCAGAAAGAGCAGAATATTCTGAAAGAAACACCCTTCTTAAAGAATTAAATGATCTATCTGGGTCGTACTTTTATAAGCCCGGAGACATAAAAGAAATAAATACTATTACTGATATTGAGGAGTTAAAAATACAAAAAGGATATATTGAAGATGGCATTATTATTACTGCCAGACAAGCAATTCTCTCAGAACTGCAAAAGCAAGGCCTAGATCGAGAAGTGGAAGATAAAAGAATATCAAGTGATGAATTTATTCTGGAGTTAACTGGGGCTAAAAAGATTTCAAAAGTAGAACCTTTGCAAAAAGCAAAAGCACTAGTTGATTATTACAAACATATAATTGCAGAAGGAAAAGAATTTAATAAAAGAAAAGTAGAAG
>CAZMCX010000031.1:0-8141 GCA_964565125.1 uncultured archaeon | reverse complement strand
AAGTTGGGATGCCGAACAGATTTATCAAAAAATACAAGAAAAATACAAAAAATTAATTGGCTAATATAAAAGACGCATAATAGAAAGGAAAATATAATGTTCTATAACTAATATTATTATGCTTTTAATAAGGGTAAAAAACTTCTCAAAGCAAATTGGAGATAAAGTTCTATTTGACAATATAGATTTTCTTGTGCACAGCAATGATAAAATTGGGCTTTGTGGCAAGAATGGATCTGGAAAAACTACTCTTTTGAATGAAATTTATTCTAATTTTGAATTAAAAGAAAACAAAGACTTAAGAATCGGATATCTTCAGCAAAATATAAATTCTGAATCGAATGTGTTAGAGTTTATTTTAGGAATAACTAATCCAAATGATTGGTTTGACCACGAAGTAAATACAAAAAGACAAGAACTTAACATTTTAGTAGAAAAAATAAAATTAGATCCCGGTTTACTTGAACGAAATTTAGAGTCTTTAAGTGGGGGTGAAAAAACAAAAGCATTTATTCTGAAAGTAATGTTACAAAAACCAGAATTGCTTATTCTTGATGAACCAACAAATCATCTTGATCTTACTGGAATAAATTATATGATTAAATGGCTTAATGAGGAATATTCTGGCGCTTTTATCGTTGTTTCGCACAACAGAGATTTTCTAAATAAAGTTACAAACAGAATTTTTGAGATTTTTAATAAGCAACTAAGCGTTTTCGAAGGGAATTACGCTTATTATAAACAAGAAAAAGAAAAACAAACTCAAAAGCAGTATGAAAGATATGCAGATTATCAAAAAGACAAAAAAAGATTAGAAAATACTATTCAGGAAAAGAAACAAAAAATGTATACAATTGAACCAAAATTAGCTAGAAAACGTGAAAAGCATAAAATCACGGGTTTGGGGTATCATGGTGCATTAGACAAAATTTCAAAAATAGATAAAGAAATAGAATGTCTTAAGATAAGAAAAGAAATAAAGAAAACAGATAAGCCATTTGAAGACACAGAAAAAATTAACTTATCTGAATTTGATATTGAAAAAAGTTATAATGAAGTATTAACTCTAAAAAATGTGGGCTATAAACCATTATTCTCCAGTTTGAATCTGGAATTAAGGCGGGGGGATAAAGCTTGCATAATCGGAGATAACGGTTGTGGAAAAACAACTTTGTTCAAGCTAATCACAAATGAACTTAAATCTACGGGCGGAATAATAGAAGTTGGGAAGAATGTAATTATTGGATATCTAAAGCAAAATGTCGATAAAAAAGAGATTTCAATTTGGGATTATTTAAAAGATTCTTGTAAAACACAAAGAGAGCAGGATTTAAGAGATTATTTAGGAAAGTTCTTATTTAGAAAAAATGAGGTATATAAAAAATTGTCCGAATTGTCTGGTGGAGAACTAACAAGATTAGAATTATTAAAATTAATTTTAAATAACTGTAACTTTTTGCTATTAGATGAGCCGACTAATAACTTGGACATTGATGCAATAGAAACATTAGAATCTGCGTTAAATACATATCCTGGAACTATATTGTTTATTTCTCACGATATTCAATTTATAAAGAATTTGGGTGCAGAAGTTTATGAATTAACAGAAAATGAATTAATTAATAGAAAAATTTGAATAATTTTTTGGACTATATAAATTTTCTCATATCTCTTTATAACTCTTTTTTTAGTATATAAACTATGGCCAAATATCAGATTCTTATAGAACATGTAAATAAAACTTTCTGGATCCCAGATAAAGTAGATGGATTTCTTCCCAAACTTAAGAATGTTTTCTGGAGAAAGAAAAAAGATAAAAAAGCAATACAAGATTTGTCTTTTTCTATAAAACGGGGGGAACTTGTAGGATATATTGGCGAAAATGGCTCTGGAAAGTCAACTACAATAAAAATGCTTGTAGGTATTTATCCCCCAACTTCCGGAAAAATAACGTGTTTAGAAAAGGATCCTTTTGAAGAAAGACTAAAATATGTTAAAGACATTGGGGTTGTTTTTGGAAATAGGAGTTTATTAACTTTTGATATTGCACCCAAATATTCATTAGATTTATATGCCGCAATTTACGATATTCCTGCAAAAAAAGCAGTGCAAATTTACACAAAATTTGCAAAAAAACTGAAAGTTGATCACTTGCTTGATGTACCCGTAAGAAAATTATCTTTGGGAGAAAGAATGAAATTTGAAATAATTGCGTCTTTATTACATAAGCCAAAAATAATCTTCTTGGACGAGCCAACAATAGGTTTGGATTTGCTTGCAAGAGAAGAGATGATACTTTTTTTGAAAACAGTTAATGCAAAATATAAGACAACAATTATTTTGACAACACATAATATGGATGATATAGAAGAATTGTGTAATAGAGTAATAATTATTGATGATGGTAAGAAAGTTTATGATGGTCCAATAAAGAAAGTAAAACAAGCATATGCAAATTGGAAAAGAATTAGTGTTTTATACAAGGAAAAAATAAAACCATTTATACATAGATTTCCTGTTTTTGAAAAAAGAAAAGATTATCTGCAGTTTAAATGTCCAAATGATAAATTAAAGCATACAATTTCCCAAGTTGTAGACTGTTTTGATATAATTGATATAAAAATAGAAGAACCGCAATTAAAAGAAATTGTTAAAAAAATCTATACAGAAAAGATGGTGAGAATTAAATGAGTATATTTAGGTTTAGGGTTTTTAAAGAATATTTACTACAAGCTTTTAGATCGTGGGCAGAGTATTCCCTAAATTTTGGAATTTCTTTGTTTTGGGCCGTATTTGGTCTAATTGTTGTATATTTTTTCTGGACTTTAGTTTTTGATAAAGCAACAATACACGGTTACGATATTTACAAGATAATGTTTTATTATTTTTTTGTTGATTGCATGTTTTACAATGTAATGTTTGTAAGACCAATTCAAAGAACAATTATAAATGGCGATATAATAAAAAATCTAGTAAGAAAAATACGTTTTGAAGAATATTTATTTTACAAAATAATCTCTATTTTTTGTGTTTGGCACATAATTCCTTTTTTTGCTTTGTTAGTGGCAGGAACTTATTTTTTAGGGTTTAGCGCAGTTTTTGGGTTGGTTATATTTTTGCTTGGGCTTGCAATTGGTGTATTAGTATATTCTATAGTTATTTCTCTGTCTTTTTGGACGGGGGAAAATTGGGCAATTGCTTTGTTACTTGATAAAATAATAATTTTTTCTGCGGGAAATGCAATACCCTTGGACCTGTTTCCCGGGTGGCTTTATTCAGTTCTCACTAACTATTTGCCGTTTAATTTAATGTTTTTTGTTCCCGCCAAGATTTTTTTAGGAGATATGGCAATAACGTGGGTATTAATCGCAAAATATTTGCTTTGGATATTTGCTTTGTATCTTGTTTTAAGATTTATGATTAAAAGAGGCCTTAGAAAATATGAACAATTGGGTGGTTGAATGAAATATTTTGAAATTTTTTTCCTTCAATTTAAAAGAGCATTTTTGATTCAATGGGAATATAAAACAAATTTTTTGTTTTTATTTTTAATGCAATCACTTTATCTTGCTACAAAATTAGTTGTTTTATTTGTAATTTTTTCTTATGTTCCAGATATTATTGGTTTAACATTTTATGATCTTGTAATGTATACTTTAATTGCAGATGTAAGCGGTAGACTTGTGCACGGATCTGGGCTGTGGATAGATGATGAAGTTATAAAAGGAAACTTAAATTGCTTATTAATAAGGCCAGTGAATGAACTATTTCTAATGTTTGTACCTAACATAATAAATCTTCTTTTTGTTGTTACTGATTTAATTATATTTGTAATTTTGATTTGTATTTTTCCAGTTCAAATTAGTGTATTATCTGTATGTCTTGCGGTTATCACATTTTTGATTTCATTTCCACTAACTTTAATTCCTCTTTTAATAATCCGTTCTTTCTCTTTTTGGGTGGGCAATATATTTGCAATAGAATCTGCATATAAATCAGTAGGATATAGTTTTCAAAATTATCCTATAAAAATTCTTTCAAAAGTATTTTTTATGGTATTTGTGGCCATTACACCAATGGGCTATCTACATTGGTATTTAACTTTGGTAATTTTAGTTGGGAAAGTATCTTATTCTTGGATGCTTTGGATGTGGCTGTTGATAATTGTATTAGATGTATTTATGTGGTTTGTGTTTAGGTTTGTTTATAAAAGAGGATTGAGAAGATATGAGGGATTTGCATGAAGAGGCCTTTTTTAGAAAAAAATGGAAAATAAAAAATAAACTAACGTAACTAAATACCCCCTCTTTTTCGATATTATAGGGCCCATTTTTATAGTGGTATTTAGATCTATTTTTGAAAAACTTTTTTTGGTATTTTCGAAATACTTCTTTATTAACCACAAACCCTTTTTAACATCTCTTTAACAACCTCGTCAGGTACCCCTTCATTTTCTAAGGCTTTTTAGATTTATTTTGCAATTTATCCAAAACATATTTTTTCACTGTTTTATGTTCTGGCAAGTAATCTAACACAAAAGTATTCAACTTTTTCCAGTTTTTCTCCATCGTATTAATATTGTTTCTTATAGTGTTAATGTCCATTTTAGTATCTTTAAATTTTTTATACCATAACTGGCTATTAAACTCTGTTATTCTCAGAAGGTTAAATATATCATATAAATCCTTATTTTTTACCCTGTTTGTTAATGCGTCTACTTTTTCAACTAAAATCTCATCAATATCCATTACTTTTACAATAAAGGGGGGAATATCAGTAAACACGGGAACATACTCTTTACCCTCACTTTTCAAACATTTGTCTGCAGAGAGATCTATTCTTAGAGTATTATGCTCCGTAAAAGGACCTTTTATTTCTACTTTAAATAGATATGTGTTTTTTGGTTTAATATAGGAATACTTTAAGCCTCTTTTTTTCAATATACTCTCTACTTTAGACTTAGCTTTTTCTAAATCACTAACATTAAAATCTAAGTCTTCACTAAACCTTTTTAACCCGTAAAACAAGTATAATGCTGTGCCTCCTTTAAATACAAAATCTAAATCGCTTTTTGCTAAATCATATAACAACAAGTCTTGATAATACGCCTTTTCCATAAACCCTTTGTTTGTGATTCCTTTGTTTTTTGATGCTTTAATCAAAATGTCTTTATTAATCATTAACATCACCATAATTATTAATTATATGCCATTTTTCATTTTTCTCACCTTTCTTATTACCTAAAGGGTCTAACAAGACATAATTATAATCATTATAATTTAAATCTATTTCTATGCCTTTTTTTTCTAAAATATAGCCTACTCTTTTATTCAAACTCGCACTATTATATTTAGTCAAATATTTTGTAAGCAAAGACACATTAACTCTAT
The DNA here is from genome assembly GCA_964565125.1 of uncultured archaeon. Lineage (GTDB taxonomy): Archaea > Iainarchaeota > Iainarchaeia > Iainarchaeales > 0-14-0-20-30-16 > JAQTTP01. The sequence goes on along the minus strand of CAZMCX010000031.1, from coordinate 2,751 downwards.
CAAAAGCCTCTACAAAATATTCCAGAGAAATAACATTAAATGAATCAAGTATTGCTTTTTCTATTGTTGCAATTTTTGTATTATATTTGCCTTTTTTTATCGTATTAAAACCAAAAAAATATTTTGTATTATGGTAAATATATTCATCTATAGTAGTCGTTTTTTTTGTTGTAAAAGAAACAACTGTCTTAAAAGGCAATACAGAAACAGCATTATGATAAGATAAAGCGGAATAAGAAGAAACATAAGACGGCATCACAAGATAATTAGCAATAAGAAACCTTTCTCTGTGGAAAGAATAAGCATTTTTTTTGAGCTTTATTATTTTTTCTTCGTCTAATAATTTAGAAATAAAATAATCACTAGTGCTAGGCAAAAATTTCCTCACATCGTTCATCCCAAAAACAGGCATTTCCTTTAATTTATCTATTATGTCCACATACATGATATTATTATATGGGTAAATAGATTTATATTAATATTCTTTTCTGTGTAACCCTTATTTTATGCCCTTTAATCAGAAATAGATATAGCTTATTTCCCCCAATATTACCCATAAGCCCTTCGTCTTCTAAGGTTTTGGGTGCAAACTTATTATTAAAGTTACCTATAAATAATAGTAATAGTCTGTTATTTAGATGATTTAAATGAAAAAATGGAAAATAAAGAATGAACGCCCTGAAGAGGTTTATAAAAACCCAGAAATCTTTTATACAAAAGAAGAATCTTCTCGTTATAATACTTCAAGTGGAATGGCAAAAGTGCAACAAAAAATTGCCAATAGAATTATGCAACTTTTAGACTTAGAAAATGGACACAATTTAACTCTTTTAGATGTGGGTTGTGGCACAGGCAATACATTAACAGCATTTGAAAGTTTTGGTTTTAATGTGTTTGGTGCAGATATTTCAAAAGAGATGCTTAAATTTGCAAAAGAAAAAGGATTTAAAGTAAAACGAGGAAGCATGACTGAATTGAAAAAAGTTTTCCCCACTCGCCACTTTGATTTTGTAATTTCTATTTCTGCCTTGCAATGGCTTAAAGAAAAAAAGGAATACACAAAAGCAATTGAGTCTATTTCTGCGGTTTTGAAAAAAGGCGGAAAGAGTGTAATACAATTTTATCCGGAAACAGAAAAAGAATTAGAGTTGGTCAGAAATATTATTCTTGATAAAGGTTACACCTTAGAAACAATTATAGATAATCCAGACAATCCAAGAAAGAGATTGGTGTTTTTGGTGTTTTATTGAGTCATTATTTTAAAATCCAAGCCATTTTGCGATGGGTTTATAAGTCTAATGGCCATTATAATAATTATGGTTAGACAAATACAGATAACTAGGGATTATGCTAAAGACTTTAATGTAAATAAAACCCGTTTAGTTTACGGGCGAAGAAAAACAGGGAAATCTTTTTATGTTGAAAATTTTGTAAAATATGATGCTTATTTATTTGTTTACCGTGACAAATCAATAAAAAATATAAAGACAAATGATAGCTGGTCTTTTGATGAACTTAAAAGATATATTTTAAACAATAAAGAAAAAACAATTGTTATAGATGAGTTTCATAGATTAGACTCAAGCTTTTTGGATTTTTTGCATAGCATTAGGGCAAATAATCTGATTCTTATTACTTCCTCCTTACATTTTGCAAATTCTGTTTTAAGTAAAAAATCCCCAGTTCTAGGTTTAATATACCCAATTAAATTTAAAATTTTTACACCTTGTGAGATCCTTGGTTTTATGGCTAAAGCAGTAAAAACTGACTTTTTGGAATATTCAATTTTATTAAGGGAGCCAGCGTTACTTGATTTTTTTGAGGGCGGTGATTTTAAGTCGTTTTTGTTAAAGTATTATAATTTTGCAAAGTATTGGACAATTGCGCTATTTGGTGAAATTTTTGAAGATGAAGATAGAAAATTAACTAATGTTTATGACGGTATTATTAGGGCAATTTCTCTTGGAAAAAGTAGTTCTGGAGAAATATCAAGCCATTTATTTAGTAATGGCCTAATTCCTAAAGATAGCCCCGGGGCAGTATCTTCATATTTAGAAATATTAAGTAATATTGGAATTATTGAAAAAAAAGAAGTTTATGGGAAGCGTAGGCTCTTTAAATACGCATTAGTATCAAGTGCGTTAGACTTCTTTTTTTATCTTAACTCAAAATATGGTGAAAATGTTACAGAACGTGAAATAATAGATGGTTGGAATAATAAAGTTTCCTTTTATATTGAAAGCTTTTTAGAATCTCTGCTGTCTGAATATTATGGCTATGAAGTAGTAAAATATTCATACCCGAATAAAGAAATTGATGTTTGCTTAAAAAAATTCAAAAAAGTTGAAGTTATTGGTTCCGTTAAGTGGAAAGACATAAGTAAAGTAAATTTTGTACAAGTTAAACAAAATTTGAATCTTGACGTGCAGAATAAGTTTTTATTTGTAAAATATAAAGGAACAAAAAAGAAAGAAGAAGGCATTTTTATTTATGATGAAAAAGATGTAATAAAGTTTTGTAAATCTTTTAAGTAAATAGACCGGTGTTTTTGGTGTTTTACTGATGTGTTTTGTAATAAAAGAAAGCACAATGTTACAGTAGTTTTTATTTGTTAGCTTAAATATTAATATAATGGAGAAATCAATTATAAACCAGATAAAAAATAGGCCTTTATATCAAAAAAGATTTTTTTCAGGCAATACAGTGGTTTATCAGGCTTTGCCTAAAAAGCCTTATTGTAATTCTTGTTGT
>CAZMCX010000030.1:2171-8574 GCA_964565125.1 uncultured archaeon | reverse complement strand
CTAACCGAACAATGAACCCAATCCAGCAGCAGCTTCTTCTTCTGTTTTCTTATCATCCTTTACTTCTTCTTTTGCTTCAGCTTTTGCGGAACCAGCAGGAGCTACAGCTACTACAGTAGATGCTTGCTTAATTACCTCATCTATGTTTACTTCTTTTAAAGCTTCTACTAATGCCTTTACTTTTCCTTTGTCTAGTTCTAAACCTACAGCGTTAATTATCTTTTCAACTGCAGCTTCATTTATTTCCTTCTTTGCTGAATGCAGTAACATCGCCGCATATACATATTGCATAGTTTCACCTCTTAGTATAATCTCCTATCCTTTTACTTCTTCTGCCTTACCATCTTCTTTAGTAGTTTTTAAAGAAACTGCTTTAGCTTCTCTATATGCCTTAGCAATAAATTTATCAACAATTTCTTTAGCTATATAACGGGCTTCAATTGCCACCGAAGTTGCCTCGTTATAAGCCTTAGCAAACTTTCCTCTATAAACGTCATAATCAACGTCCAATGCTTCTGGTAAGTATAATAATGATTCTGTTTTATTGTAAACCCCTAAAATCTTCATATAAACTTTCATTGGTTTTATTTTTAGCTTATTTAAGATTGTAGCTATTTTTTCATCAACTTTTTGGCCAGGCTCAATAACAACCTTTGGCTTAGCAATAAAAATTTTTCCATTTCTTATTTGTGTATCTAATTTTAATGCCTTAAAGTCAGATAATGCTGGACCTGCAGCAATCCCTGTGTCTCCTTCAGGAACTTCTATAGAAATATCAACTACTGATCCTACTTTTGCAGCAGTTAAACCAGCATTTTTCTTTATTAATGCAAATAATTCAAATGGGCTCTTCTTTGATAAAATTACAACCGAAGTCCCCTTTATTTTATCGCCTAAAGACAACTTTGATTCTTCAAAGAATTTCATTACCGGCTTATTCTTTATTGCAAATATACAAGAATCATTTTTCTTTAAAATATCCCTGTATTTTCTCTCAATTGCTGCAGGTAAAGCTTCAACAGTAGCAATTGCAATAGTAGGATAATCATTAAACTTTGATGTTACTTTTTCCAACTGCTTTTCTTTCCACTGCCTATTATGGCCTTTTCTTTGTATCATAAATATCACCTTTTTATGGTCCTGTTTGACATTTCTGCGAACCTTGTGAGCATAAATTCAAACTTGATCATAAATATCACACTCAGTTAAACCTTACAAGAAAAACTTAATATCTGCTTGTGATGCTGTTCCCATTGTAGTTTTTACATAAATTGATTTAATATTCTGCTCTTTAGATGGCAAAGCCGCAATCAATTTCTCCATTGCTGCCCCCAAGTTCATTGCCAAATCTTCTGCAGACATTTTTTCGTATCCAATCTTAAAATGTACTGTTGGCAAAAACTTACCTTTTTTGTTTGTTATTTTTATAGAGTTTTGCTCCTTGTTTATCAGGGCCAACATTGCGTTTTTATTTGCTAAAGCCAACTTCGGCATTTTTCCTCTTGGAGCTAAAGTCTGTCCTAAATACTTACCAACAGTTTGCATAGCTTTATTCTCCGCAAAGAATAAATCATAACCAACAGCAATTTTCTTTATTGCTTTCTTATCCAGATTAGGTATCTCTTCAATTCCAATTATCTTCTCAGCAACATCTTTTAACTCGCTCTTTACACCTTGATCTGAAGCAAATAGTAAAACCCTCATCTTTTTTCCAAAAGGCTTTGGTATTTCAACATTTACTTCTACTCTATTCTGAGGTTGCTTAAAGTTTATATTTTTAAAGTTGATACTAACGTCTATTGATTGTGGGAATTTTCTTGGTTTAGACTCTACTACCACTTTTTTCAAGAATTCTACTAAATTTTTATTCAAGTTAAAACCTCCTGCAATATGCAGTACGGCCTAAAACTAGGCTTATTGGTAATTTATAGGCAAATATATGTTTATAAAGATATGCCTTATTTATGAAGAAATTAAAGCAAATTTACTCTATTATTTTTACACTCTCAGCTTTAATAGTTATAGGGATTTTAACCGCAGCATCAAGTACCTCAACAGTTACTTCTTCCTTTGTTGGGTTTACTCTTACTACTCTTGCCCTACTTCCCTTTAAGTATCCATTCTTTATTTCTACTACTATTCCAACATCAAGTTTCTGCATCATAGGCTCAACCTTTAGCAAAGATTTCAACTCTTCCTGGCTCACATTTCCGACAGTAATATTTGTTTTTCTTACATAAGGAATATCTATGATTGCTCTTTTCAGAGTTGTTTCATTATCAGATTCAACCAAAAGGTAGTTTTTAACATTTGGCATCATAATTACAGAATAAATTGCCAGCCCTTCATCTTCAACTTTTTTCTTAAGGATACATGCAACTAACTCTTCTCTTCCATACATTGTTCTCAAAGTAAACATCATAAATAATCACATCTATAACAAGAAGAAATGAAATATCAAATAAATTATAAATCCAACAAGCCCAATAAATAATATCCCTAAGCCTGTTGACTTAGCAATACCCCAAAACTCTTGTTTATCTGGTTTTTTAGCCACAGTAAACACTCTTTTTGAATTTTCAATTAAATTTGCCATTAAAATCACATTCCATATTTTGATGTCCTGTTTGATGTTTTTGCGATTTTGAGCATAAACTCAAACTTGCCATAACATCACTTTTTAATACCTAATAAGTGGATTGTCTTTTTAAATACAACTCACTTAATTTCTGCTTATTTTAACCTGTATAGCCTATATCAAAATCATCTAATTCTTCGTCATCAGAATCTCTAAACTTTGTTTTATCAGACTTTCCTGTCACAGGTCCATCAATATAAGGGAAATAACCACCAACAATTACTATCATTGCCCTAATCTGTGTTTTTGCCATCTCCTGGTCAATCATAGCACCCCAAATTATATGTGCTTCGGGATCAATCTTACTTGCTACTGCTTCAACAATAGTTTGGGCTTCTTTAATACTCATATCTGTTCCACCAACAACATTTACTAAAGCCCTTTTTGCTTTTGAAATATCAATATCCAGTAAAGGAGATGTTAATGCATTCTCTGCAGCCAATAGCGCCCGATCAGTTGAATTTGCTTCAGGAGTACTTTCCCCTAAACCAATCATTGCTGCCCCACCCCGACTCATTATTGTTCTTAAATCTGCAAAGTCCAAGTTAATCAATCCCGGCTTTGTGATCATTTCTGCAATTCCTTTAACTGCATTTGTTAAAACTTCATCAGCAACCCTAAATGCTGTGTTTAATGGTAAATCCGGCGCAATTTCAAGTATCTTATCATTAGGGATCACAATTACTGTGTCAACAACACTTCTTAATTTTTTTAATCCTTCTAAAGCATTAGCAGTTCTTACTCTTCCTTCTACTGTAAATGGCAAAGTTACTACTGCAATAGTCAACGCACTATTCTCTTTTGCAATTTCTGCAATTACCGGCGCAACACCAGTTCCTGTTCCACCGCCAAGCCCACAAGTAATGAAAACCAAATCAGAACCTTTAATCTCTTTTTCTAATTCTGTTTTTGATTCTTTTGCTGCGGCTTCACCAACATTTGGCTCAGAGCCTGCACCCAACCCTTTTGTTAATTTTCTTCCAACTAATATTTTCTTATCTGCAATATTACTAATTAATGCTTGGGCATCAGTATTAACTGCAATAAGTTCAACACTATCTATTTCGCTTTCCTTCATTCTATTTACTGCGTTTCCGCCTGCACCACCTGCACCGAAAACTTTAATCTTTGCCTTTGACTCTTCTAAAACCCTAATAATATCTTCATCAACAGCAGAATTCGCTCTCTTATCTGAAACCGGCTTCTTGGCTTCTTCTTTTGCCTTTATTATCGCGTTGTTTAATAGACTCTTCATTTGTATTCCCCCAAATTAACATAAAAAACTACACAAGTAGTTACTATATTTATAGAAAAGTAAATATTATAAATCAACTTAGTTTTAAATTCTTATCTTCTTTAATACATAAAAGAAAAGGTATATATAGGATTAAAGCCTTTTTTTTGAATAAAAAAATTTATTATACTAGAGGGGATGATTATGAAAACAAAAATGCAGGTAAATTCAATAAAAAACCTGTGGGTTCCTCCTTTCAGCAAAGAAAGGGAAACAGAGGAAGTTGACGTCGGCGTAGGGGAAGAATTCCATTCTGATAAAATAACAAAACAAAATGTATTCAAATTACTTGATGCTAATTCAAATTATGCAATCATTGGATATAACAGTACATTTCATCTAAAGAGAACCAATGGTGAGCTAGAAGAATTAATGTTCCAAGGATACAAGGCATTGAAGTTGCCTATCGGCAGGGAAGTTTCATTCAGTCACATGTGGGGAGATTACGGAATAACAAAAACAATTACTTACTTAATGCCAATTGATGGCGCAGTTAAAGCTGAAGTTGAGCAAGATGATGAAGACTACGAAGAACCTGAAGACGAACCAGAGGATGAGCCCGAAGAGAATCCAGAATAAAAAAGCCAATAGGATGTTATATATGTGCAAACAGGTTATTATAGTTAGATCTGACTTAAAAATGGGGAAAGGAAAGATTGCTGCGCAGGCATCGCACGCCTCCCTTTCTGCATTTTTAATTGCAAAAAACCGAGATAAAAACATAGTAGAAGACTGGTTGCCATACCAAAAGAAAATTGTTTTGAAAGTTGAAAGTGAAGACGAATTATTAAAACTCTACAACATCCTAAAACCGAAATTTCCAACAGTTCTTATAACTGATGCGGGCCACACCCAAGTAGAGCCCAATACTCACACTTGTATTGGAATAGGGCCAGTAAAAGAAAAAGAAATCGATAGATATATAAATAAATTAAAACTTCTTTAAATAGCATGTTTTCAAAGAAAATACTTCAAGGAGTACTCTTAATTTTTATAATTCTTGTGCTTATTTCTGTCTTGGTTTTATTATTCATAAATAAAGATTTAGATGTTAAAGCAGAACTTAAAGAAAACAGTTTAGAACTAAAAATAACTAATACCCAAAACCACATTATAACAAATATTTTTGTAACTCTAAATGGAAAAAACGGAGAAGTATTTAGTCTATATCCCGACGAAGAAAAAATAATTAACATAATCCTTGCAAAAGGGAAAAACATTTTAGAAGTAAATGCTGCAGGTGTCCAAAAATTCTACAAAGAAATCGATCTAAAAGATTTCAAAGGTTTTGATTACCTTAACTTTAACATAAGTTACAAAGAGCTAAAGAAAGACATTTCAACTGAAATTGTTCTTTCAATTTGCAATACCGGCAATGACATTGGATTAACTGCAGAAATTTACAAAAACAGCGCATTCGAAATAACTAATACAGAAAAAACAAAGATCGTTGAGAAAGATAAGTGTGAAAAGTTTTTGTTTATAATTATTCCAAAATTACAAGGAACAAACAAGATATTTTTTCATATTTTTAATGAAGCAAACAGTATTGATGAAGAGATAAATTTTGATTTAAAGGTAAGTTAGACAGATGAGGGATTGCTATGGTTGAACCAAATATTATTAAGATTATAAAAGACATGTTAAGTAAAGGAGAAAGCGAAGAGAAGATTGTTGAGACTCTAAAATCTTTGGGGGTTAATGAAGCCCAAATAAAGAATCTTCTACTTATGTCAGAAGCCAATACTTTCGATCTGATTTTGTCAGAAACAAAAAAAGAAACAATTAATTATTTAGAAGAAAAGGAATCAGAGATCGAGAAGAAAATTCTTGAGAACATAATAGAAAAAAACAAAAGCCTAATAGCAACAGAAACAGATGATTTTGTAAAAGAGACCGCAAGAAAACAAGATAAGTTTGAGCAGAACATTAACAAGAAATCCGAAACTATTTCAGATATTGTAAATGATATGAAACAGAAAGTTGATCTTCAAAAGAAAGACATTAATACTTTAGATTACAAGATCGAGCATTTCTCTCCAGGACAAGGCAAAACAGCAATAGTCAAGAAGATTATTCTTGGATTAGGAATTTTATTAATCTTAATAGTAATCGCCAAGTTCGTCCTTTTAGGTAGCACAACAACCCTGGATTATTTGTTATTACACATAATCAGCCTAGCAGCTGGGATTGTGTTGGTTGTAACCGGATTGTGGTAAAGTCAAATTATTATAAAAGGGGCAAACTATAATCTCTGAAACAATCAAAAAAATAAAAGAATATGCAAAAAATAATCATCTTTTTTTAACAAAACATTGCAAGGAAAAACTAAAAGATAGAAATTTATCAGAAAAAGAAATAATCCAGAAATTAAATACAAAACCAAAGAGTGGACTATCAAAATTAGATTAGGATTATACTACTGATTCAATATATTTAAGAGAAAAGAACACAGAATATAACAAATCCAT
>CAZMCX010000030.1:0-2071 GCA_964565125.1 uncultured archaeon | reverse complement strand
CCCAATACCAAAACTAAAAGCCGAATATAAAAAATTAAATCACTTTTTCAAATAATTTCATTTTCTCTATTAGCAAAGTTTACATCCATAATAATCCCTACCACAATTAAATATAACTAATATCCACACTATCCAGCCTCTGATAAGGCTTTACAACAGTTTCTTCTATGCTTTGGCGATCTTTGCCTTTCACATATTGCAAATACCCTTGCCAGGCAATCATTGCACCATTGTCTCCACAATACTGCATTTCGGGATAAGCAACCTTGATTCCCCTATCCTTTGCCATAATTCCCGCCATTTCTCTCAATGTCTTTGAGGCAGCCACACCACCAACAACCAGAAGCTCTTCTTTCTGGGTGTAAGCCAAGGCCCTCTCAGTAACTTCTAAAAGCATTGAATACGCATTATGTATAAAAGAATGAGATATATCTTCCTTACTCTCTTTTCCAATCTTATTCCTTGCAGCGGTTAGAACCCCAGAAAAAGCAAGATCCATCCCCTTCACAGTATAAGGCAAGTCTATATATTTTCCTTGAGGATACATATTATCCATTATTGGTCCCGCAGGAAATCCATACCCCAGATACCGCCCCAAGTGATCAACGGCGTTTCCCAGGCCCATATCCAAAGTCTCTCCAAACACCCTATATCTACCATTCTTATGGGCTATAATTTGGGTATTCGCACCAGAAGTGAATATAGTTAAGGGATCCTTCAACCCAGTAACCAGCTTCCCAATTTCGATATGTGCTACACAGTGGTTTATCCCAATCAGTGGAATTCCATATTTAAGAGACAAAGCCCTTCCAAATACTGCACCACAGCTTAAACACTGCCCAAACCCAGGCCCTTGTGAGAATGAGATCAAGTCAATATTTTTCATAGCCATGTTTGCTTTATTCAAAGCACTCTCAAAAATATTAGGGGCTACAGCAAAATTATGTTCTGCAATCTCTCTTGGAAGAAAGCCTCTGCCCTCGGTTTTCAAAGTATCTCTTTCATTAGCAAAAATTTTGCCTTTAGAGTTAACTATTCCCACCCCAAAAGTATGTGCTGTGCTTTCTATTCCAAGAATATTCATTTAAATCACTAAACCAACATCAAAATAATTGCAAAAATATTATACACTATATGGGCATAGAAATTAACAAAAAGGTCTTGGTGTTTCTTATAGTACCAAGCCAGTATTAGCCCAAGCACAAAAGCACCAATCATTTCAACCCAAGATCCATAGCCATAATGCAACAAAGCAAAGGCCAGAGTAGAAAGGAATATCCCAATTCTATTTACCAAGAACGCTCTAAAGAAGTATTCCTCCAAGAATACACCAATAACTAACATCACAAAAAAATAAACTAGTTTCCCAGATTCAACATAGAACATAACATTTTGTCTTACATTTTCCAAGTCATTATACTGTGGCAAAGCAAAGGATACAATCAAGTTTATTGCAATAGACACAAATATCAAAATAAAAAACAATTTTACTCCTAAATATAGACTTTCGAATTTTATTTTCTTGAGACCAAAGAACTTTTTCAAATCTTCTGTTATAGTTCCTTCAGAATGATACTTTCGATAAATAAAAAAGTAGATTATTGGCAAGATTAAAAAAACTAAATTTATCCACCAAGCCATAGTATTAATAAAATCAGGAAATTTTATAAAGAAATGCAAATAAGGAAAGAACCTGATTTAGTTAGGTTCTATAGTTCATAAACAGCCTTTACTCGTTGTAATGCCTCTGTCAACTCTTTGGAATCTTTATAATATTTTTTAAACATTTTTCCATATTCTCTGTTTATTAAATCCATCCAAAATATTAAATTTATTGCGTCTGTTTTTGAACAATCCGATAAAATTGAATATTTTAGGTTTATAGATATTTTTTCTGAAAGTTTTAACCAATCAATCTTTACTAATGCTTTTGCTTTAATATATCTTGTTTTACAAAAAAACCCCTTTTTAAAATAATTCCACATTCTTAATGGGGAAATTAATAATTTTCCAAAAAAAGAAGAGCCTTGGAAAAATGACTTAAGAAGACAAAATGTAATTTATGTTTGTT
>CAZMCX010000029.1:2083-9005 GCA_964565125.1 uncultured archaeon | reverse complement strand
GCTTCTGTGGCTCAGTGGTAGAGCGCGTCCTTGGTAAGGACGAGGTCGTGAGTTCAATCCTCGCCAGAAGCTTGTAATACCATTTTGATACTAAAAACATATCTTTTTAAATATTTCTAAACTAGTTTTTATACGACACAGATATAGGAGTAGATATACATGGGTGAATTTGTTGTAAGATTAAAAGGAAAACAAGAACAAATAATGGATGACTTAATTAAAGAAGGATATTTCAATACAAAAAGTGAAGCAATCAGGGCTGGGCTTTTAGAACTTTATCATAAATATTTCGATGGAGTAACCAGAGAAGAAGTTGAATTAATAAACAAAGCAAGAGAATATGAAATGAAGGATATCAGAAGTGGAAAAGCAAAAACTTATACTTTGGATGAAATAAAACAAAAATTAGGTTTGTGATCAGATGAATTTAATTTTTAAGGATGGTGCTTTAAGAGACCTAAAAAAGCAAGATAGAAAATTACAAAAACAGTTTTTAGACCATTCTGAAAAAATGAAAATACATCCATCTAAAAAACATTTTAAATTTGGGGTGCCATTTTTTGTTGAAAAGATCACAAAACAAGCTAGGTTTATATTTAATATAGAAAACGACACAATCTACATTTTACGTTGTTTTAAAACACACAAAGAATACGAAGATTATTATAAAAGATTCAGGTGAGTTTTTATTCTTTTCTTTATTTTTTTCTTTTATGCAAAAAATAAGAGATAACAAACTATCTCTTATCAAGAAAGTAATTTCCTACAGAAATTATTTCTGGATCTAAGAAAATTCCCCAAAGGGAATTTATCTTTTATATCTAAAGAACTTACAATGCCCCGAGCATTCTACTTCGCTACTAAAGCATTTCCCTTTCTTTGGATTATCTGGAAATGGCTTGTAATGAACACAACCACTACATGTGCAGGCACCCGGCCCACTGGCAATAGAATAATTTACTGACATTTGTTACCACCCCCCACTCTTAATACCACTTATTTTGTAAAATAAAGGATATAATAGCTTAAAAACTACGCGCAAAGAACAAATAGAGCAAGTCATACCACAAAAGAGAAAATAAGAGGAACAAAGAACACCTTATAATACAAGTGTACAAAGCTTTGTCACATACCAGCATAATAGAAAACCACTTAAATTAATTTGTTTTATTATAAGCATGGGGGAGATTAGTCCTTTTCTAAAGAAAGTAGACAAAATTAATAGCAAATTTATGCCTTTTATTCTTCTTTTACTTATTTTTGTGATTTTTTACAACATATTTGGAGATCTGGACCGTCCTAGTATGCAACTTACTTTGGAAATTATTGAGGCCTTAGTAATTACTGTGTTTTCAATAGATCTAATAGTAATTTATAAAAAATCAAAAGATATCGGGTTTTTTTTCACTCACCATTGGCTAGACATTCTAGCGGTTTTCCCATTTGGTTTTATTTTTGGAGCAATAAACAGGACATATTTATTATTTGCTGAAACCGAAAAAATTCTTGTTGGACAAGCGATAGTACATGAAGCAGTAAAAGGAGATAAGTTAGTTAAATTTCTGACAAAATTTGATACAATTCCAAAAACAATCAAAGCAATTTCAAGTAGTTTAAGATCAATAACCAAATCAAGATTATTCCAAAAATATTATGCTACTTTCTATCCCAATGATGAGCGATACAATGTTGCGGATAGAGTAAAAAAAGATAAGGGGCAACATAGTGCCCTTTGAAATATAATCAAAAAAGATTGATTTTATTCTTCTTCGTCTTCAGTCTTTCTTGGCTTTCTTTCTCTTGGTGGGTTTGGTTCTGTTAATTTAACATTAACTGCCTTAGGACCTTTTTCGTCATTTTCAACTTCAAATTCAACTTTTGAATTCTCTGTCAAAAAATTTCCTTTTTCAACACCTGACAAGTGAACAAAGTAATCTTTGCTATCTTCGCCAGTTATGAAACCAAATCTTTTCTTTACATTGTAAAACTTTACTGTTCCGTTCATTTTATTCAACTCCCATATTGTTTTTTAGCCTTACATTAGGCATATATATGTATTAACAGAAAAGATTATAAATCTAAAGTCCAAATATTTTCACTAGTTTTTAAACATTTTTTCAAAAAGTAAGCAGCTCTTACAAACCTTATTTCTAGACGGCTCCCCACAGTTTTCACAATAGCTTATTGCCCAGTATTTTCTTGGGCGGTTCTGTTCTATTATCTTAAGCATATTTTCTATTAATTCTTTCTTGATCTTTTTATTCTTTTTTTCAAATTCTGATATCATGGCCCTAGCATCATTTCTTATTCCTGCCTTTGTAGAGCAAGGGCATTTTTCATAAACTACTGGCAACTTTAGAGTCTTAGTAAACTTTTTTGTTTCTGCATTTGTAATAAAATAAAGCGGTTTAATTCTTGGCACAAATTTCTTGTCTCGTATTACACCATTCTGTGGCCCAACACCCCATAGTAAATCTGTATTTGCTTTAAGCAAGTTCATAAAATAAACTTCTATCTCATCATCTAAATTATGTCCTGTCGCAATCTTTTTTGCACCAAGTTTTCTTGCGGTTTTATTTAGCAAGTATCTCTTTATTACCCCACAAATCATACAATTCGACAGCCGTTCTTTAGATTTTATTCCGCCCTTAATAGAGCACATTGAATATCCTAATTCGTCACGAATATTTACAAGATGTAATTTTACTTTCAATAATTTACACAATCCTTGTACCGCTACTTGATTTTTTTTGCTCCAGTCTCCAATAAGAAGGTCTAAATAAAATGCTTCAACATTGTATCCTAACTTTTTCAAAACATAAAGGGTGGTGGCAGAATCTTTTCCGCCAGAAAGCGCAACAAGGACTTTTTCTTTTTTGTTACAAAGCTTGTAGTTTTCTATTGTCTTTTTTATTTCTTGTTCTGTGTGTTTTATAATATCCACAAAAATCACATTTTTATTTTTTATTTTCTTTTTCAATTATTGCAACATAGCACTTAGTACTTTTCTTCGGGTTTACAAATGCCTTTGCTTTCCAGCCAGTTCCTTTCAAAATATCTTTCATTTCTTTTTTTGAAACAATCAGATAATCAAACCAATGCCCAATATATTTCTTATACACTATTTGCAATTTCAATTGACCAGCCATTCTTCCTTGCTTTACATTACTTTTCTGATACTCCAAATTAAGGGGGTCTTTTGTTTTATAAGGATCAATACTTTCTGCAATTATTAACGCACCATCATTTGTCTGGTTATACATTTTTTTCAAAATCTTTTTTGCTTTTTCATAACTTCCAAATAATCCAAAATTATTTCCAAGCATTAGAATAGTGTCAAACTTTTCTTTTAATTTGTCTATCTCTTCTATACCCATTATTTTTACATTTTTTACCCCTCTTGCTTTACAAGTTTTTACAGCTAGGGGGGAATTATCTATACCAACAACCTTGTAATCTTTTTTCTGCAGATATAGGCAAGTTCTGCCGGCACCACAGCCAATATCCAATACTTTTCCTTTTACTTGTTTCAATGCTTTTTTTAGGTTATCAGGCCAATCTTTATATTTAGAAAAATAGGTCTTTGGTCCAGATGAAATCCAATAAGTATTATCCCCTCTATGAATTATTTCAAATCCGTCTTTTTTATTTTGATAATCCCACACTTCCCAACCGTATGCGTCCTTATTTATATTCATATAAACACCCATATCACAAAGCATTAATTTGATTTATTAAATCTCCAAAGTTTTCGAATTCTATTACCTCATCAGCAATCATTCTCAAGAACTTGTATCCAAGCCCGTCTTTAATTGCAAGAACGATTTTCTTTCCTTTTGCTTTTGCAAAGCCAAGTTCTAAAAGTTGGCCTTCACTCTTTTCGCCAACATCTATAAATGCAAAAATCAGATCAGATTCTTTTATCAGTCCATAGGCTTTAGGTAATATTTCTTCTTGCTTAACTGGCGTATCACCCCAGCCCTGTACATCTCTAAAAAATATCTTTGTTTTGTTTCCTTTATCTTCAAGAGCCCTAGAAAGCATAATTAGCTTGTCTTTTAATAGAAATTTGTCAATTTCAGAGAATTTGTATGAAATATATATTATCATAATAAAGATTAGATGCAAAAAAATTATAAATTAATCAATCCTTTTGCTTCCAAAATCTTTTTCTTCAAAATAATTTTGTCTGCATCTATTTTTGTAATTTTCTTGGACTTTCCAAAGTATTGAATTACCTGAGACTCAATTATTTTCTCAACATCTGTTTCTTTATTCTCTTCTTTAGCAAATAAGAGCCCGTTTTTTTCATAAACAATTGGATGTTTCTCTTTGAATTTTTTTCCATTTTCTATATCTTTTGCAGAAGGCCCTTTTACCTCAAATGTTTTTTCCAGTTCTAATTTTGACAAAGAAAAAACTAAATATAAATCCGAATCAATATAAGAATTTGTTTCATTAATTTCTGGCAAGGTAGTTTTTATTCTTTTTAAAGTTCTATTTACCATTCCATAGGAAATATCTGTATTTTTTTCTGGTTTTTTTGTTTTATAAACCAACACTTTTTCTAAATTTGGCTCCGGGTCAGAAAAGAAAAACTCCCTACTTGGCTTTTCTGAAAATATTTTACACAGCTTCTTAGTTCTTTCAAATTGTTTTAAAGACAGGGCGGCAGCTACATTTCTATTTGGGTCAACCGGATCAATAACAATTAAAGGATCAGAATATTCTTTTTTTCCATCTTTTTCTAATACAATTCTTGATTCTCCTTTAAGCTTAGGGAAATGAACTAAAAAGTTTTCAAAATCTTTGTAATATAATATCATGATTTCTACAAGATATCCTGAAAATCCAGATATATTTTGGTCAGACCCATATAACAAATTATTTTTCAAAAATTGTTTCAAAACAAGAACATCGTTTCTCTGTTTGTCCGACATATTTTCTTGTAAATATTTCAAATGCAAGGGCGTTCTGTCCACAGCAGTTTTTCTTTCTTTATAATCTTTTATTTCATAAGCAGGCACAAAATCGATTTTATATTTTTTTCTCTGATACTGCACATAAGGGTGTTCGGAATAACTTTCCACTAACCGCCTATTCCAAAAGCAAGAATAAATTATTTTCTTATTATATTTAACAATCTTGTTCAGTTCTACATTTTTATCAAAAAGCAAAAACAAATCAAAATCAGTATTATCCTTTAGAGATGTATTTCTTGCAAAAGAGCCAGCCACAACTACTTTATTCAGAGGAATGTTTTTCTTTTTTGAGTATTTCATTATCTTTTGAATTATTTTTGAAAGCTTTTTTTTGTATTTTTCTCTATCTTTCAAAGTTGGTTTAACTAATTCTAAGATCTGCTTTTTTATTGCAAAAATTTCTTCCATATCTTGATATATAAACACAGAGGTTTATATTATTTTATGGAATATATACTATCAATCGGTGATTTTTTATGCCAGAATATGTTATTGAGCAAGACTATCCTTTTAAGATTTACAAGGTTTCTAACAAAGACGAAATCTACTCTTTTATCAAAAAAATTAAAGACCTTTCAAAAAAAGGAGATTCTTTCCTAAAAGATTCTCTCTCAAAACTGGATTTTGTAATGTCTGGCAGCACATTCCCTAATAAAATAGAGCAGGATGATTTAGACTCTACAATAAAAGAATTACTTTTAAAATCTGGCCTAGGAACTATAAAACAATCAAAAGCAGTAAGCAGATATTTATCTGGATATGGTGGTTTAAGTTTCTTTTTCGACAACGACGAAATTGAAGAAATCATGGTAAACAAAACAGATTCTCCAATATTTATATTCCACCAAAAAGAGGGTCTCTGTAAAACTAATATTAACTTCACAAAAGAAGAGTATCTTACATTTTTAAATAAACTACAAAATCTTACTGCAAAAAAATTAGATGACCACAATCCAGTTTTAGATGGCAGGTTACCTGATGGTTCAAGAATAAATATTACCTCAAATTATGTCAGCCCTTTTAGCCCCACAATTACAATAAGAAAATTCACAGAAAAACCATTATCAATTGTATCTTTAATAAAAAATAACACTATTTCAAAAGAAGCCGCAGCATTTTTGTGGGCCTGCATAGACGGATTCAGATTATGCCCACAAAGCACCCTAGTAATTGGGGGTTCAGGATCTGGAAAAACTACCTTATTATTTGCGCTAACATCTTTCATAAGATACAATGAAAGGATAATTTCTATTGAAGATACCCCTGAGTTAAATTTATCAGATAGAGAAAACTGGATTTCCCTGGAAGCAAGGCCAAAAACAAGCTTAATCGAAGAAGTTACTATGGATATGCTACTAAAAAATGCCTTAAGAATGAGGCCAGATAGAATAATTATTGGGGAAGTAAGAGGCGAGGAAGCAAGAACTATGTTCACGGCCATGGACACGGGTCACAACGGCCTATTAGGAACATTACACGCAAACAATTCTAAAGAGGCAATTATCAGACTAAAAAATGAACCAATGTCAATACCCGAATCGAATTTGCCTTTACTTAACTTAATTGTAACAATAAAAAAGCAGTTTGACACCAAAAAAGGAATTACGAGGTTTGTTTCGGAAATTGCAGAAATAGAAAAAATGGACAACAAAGTTCTTTTGAGCAATGTATTTGAATATGACAATGATGATGAAAAAATAAATAGAAGTTCTGTACCGTCTAGAACAACAGAAAATGTTGCAAAAGCAATTGGCGTAGAAAAAGTAAAGATTTATGACGAAATAGAGTTAAGAGAAAAGATTCTGGAATTCCTTTTGAACAAAGGGGTAGAGGACTACAAAGAAGTTACTCAATATATTCAAAAATATTATGAGAACCCCGAAGAATTAATCAACAAGTTATATGCAGAAAAGACGGGGAAATAAGTTTATATTTATTAA
>CAZMCX010000029.1:0-1983 GCA_964565125.1 uncultured archaeon | reverse complement strand
GTATCCACCGCTAATGGTATTTTTCTCAGTTTATATCTGTAAATTCCCAAACTAATTGTTGACATCAATATTGACAAAAAGATAGTAGAAAATATTATCGGCACAAACCAACCAATTGTTGGAATTGCTTTGTCTAACATGGGGGTATTTGCTAAACTTATGGCAAGTATTCCTGATGCCAGCCCTTTTGGATAAATAAAATAAAGCAAAGTTCTTTTTGCTTTTTCAATCTTTCTGGTTGACGGAACAAGAAGTATAGCCAATATCCTTGGAATTAACAAGAAGATTGTTATAACTAGCCCATAAATCCAAAGCCTATAATCCAAAACAAGAAGCATTCCTATTAACACAAAGAAAAAGCTTTTTATCAGGAACGCAAGCTGAGAATTTATCAAAAGTAGATCTTTATCTACTTCATACATTCTTTCAATTTTAAATAACTGTTTTATTAAAAGAGTATTACCCATAATTAGCCCAAATATAAAACAGGCAATTACTGCTGAGCCACCAACATAGTCTGTGAGAATGTAAATAAAGAATAGGGCCGCAAGAGTAAAAAAATAAAAATAGTTCCTCATGTCTTTGTTGCTTTCTAGTTTATATAATAAATAAAGCCAAACGAAACCAAAAGCAATACCAATAACGATGCCAATAGCAAATCCTGCAGAAATTCCTTGTAAGACAGATTTTATTCCAACTGAGCTTGTAGTTCCTAACAAATAAATTACTAAAGTACTTACAACAACAATACAAAGGGCGTCGTTAAATGCTGATTCAATAACCAAAATGTCTGATGCCTCTTCCCCTAGATTTGCAAATTGGACTAATGCAATAACACCAACAGAGGAAGTTCCCCCGAGTATAGTACCCAACAGTATACCAGTCCATAAAGTCCAGTCCGGATAGAATCCAAGTAAACTCATTAAATAAGTAAGGCCAGTCACAATAATAACAGAAAATATAAAGAATGATATTGCAAGTCCGATTCCTGCCAAAGAGGCTTTAACAACCCCAGCAAGTTTAAGATGTAATCCACCTTCAAATAAGATCACCACAAGAGTAACAACTACAAAAATTGGAACTATTGCAGAAAATGCCTGTGGACTAATAACATTAAGGATAGTAGTTATCACAAATCCAAAGAGCATAAGCCATAAAGCATCAGGAATTCCTGTCTTTCTAAAGAAGAACTCCCCAAAAACACCAAGCAATAGAATTGTGGCGATAATAATCAAAGCAGTAACTACATCCATTATAAAATAAAAGCCAAAACATTTATAAAACAAAAAGCCTAATTTTATTATGACTCAAAAAGGAAAGTTTATAGTATTTGACGGAACTGACGGATCTGGTAAGAAGACCCAAATGGATTTATTAGTAGATCAGTTAAGAAAAGAAGGATATAAAATTGAAACTGCTGATTTTCCACAATATGGAAATTGGTCTGCTGAATTTGTTGCAAGATACCTGCGTGGAGAGTTTGGAACTTTAGATCAAATCAGCGCCAAAAAAGCATCTTTATTTTATGCCCTCGACAGATTTGCTGCCAGCTTTCAAATAAGAGAATGGCTAAGCAAAGGGATTCATGTTATTTCAAACAGGTATACTTCAGCAAATAAAGGCCACCAGCTAGGAAAAATACAAGACCCAAAAGAAAGAGTTGAGTTCCTAAACTGGGTTAATGATTTAGAATACGGTATTCTTGGGATTCCAAAACCGGACATTACTATTTTCTTACATATGGATTCTGCAATAGGACAAAGATTAGTTGACAAAAAAGCTGATAGGGAATACACAAGGGGAGTAAAAAGAGATATCCATGAGGCAGATATTAATCACTTAAAAAATGCAGAAAGCGCTTATTTGTTCTGCTTAAAAAACGATAAATCAGAAAACTGGAAAAGAATTGTTTGCTTTGAGAATGACCAGCCAAAGCCAATTGAAGAAATACAAAAAGAAGTTTATAAGGTTGTTAAAGAAATA
>CAZMCX010000028.1:1592-9335 GCA_964565125.1 uncultured archaeon | reverse complement strand
AGGATTGCGTGTTTGGCCCCGATTTTTGTAACTACTTTTGCAACAGGGTATGCAAAGATAACATAAAAAAGAGCATCTAAAAGGAAGAATAAAAGGATAAGGGGGATCGAATAACCTAAGTTATAAAAATAAATTGGGACGAAAATTCCAATCATGCTTTCTACAAATGTAGTAATTGTAATTGCAAGATAAAAAAGATTTAGTTCTTTATTTTTCAAAAATGGGATAATGTGGAAGTGGCTAAATAAAGACATAATAGAAAAAGAAGAATAAGGAATAAAAAAGAATTACATTTTTCTTAGTCTCTGTAAGTGTTCTTCTAAAAGTTCAAAATATGTTTTAACTGGATACCTGTCTTTATAAGCCAATGCCGTAGTGACCAAACTAATCAATTCTGCCCTTAACATTTTTTTTGTTGGGTTGGATAATTCTTCTATTAGATTGTGAATTTCTATTACTACATTTATCGGCGGACGTTCTAAAAATGCAGAATGTAATTGTTGTAGATGGGTCCTAGTTCTGTCAATTTCTACTTTCAGTAAAGCCAAATTTGTGATTTTGGCTCCGGCTTCTCCAGGTCTTTTATTACGTTCTCTTTGCTTAAATTCATATATCTTTGCATCTCTTGTTGGCCTTCTCGGCGGTTCTCTTGGCGGCATAACGATCACAAATCATTTAAGCTTCTTAAGTGCTCTAAATTTTGTTCTAATTCTTGGAATATTCTTTGATCAGCATAATAAGTATAACTTTCTCTAAAAGAAAGCCCTCTATGAACCATGAGAATTAGATCTCTTTTGAAATGTTGCTTTAGTCCATTAGGCATTGAGGCAAGTAGCTTGTTTATTGCCCCGATATTTTGCATAGTTGGTTTTGGCTTTGCCAAAGTAAAATAAAATTTGTCAATAATTCTTTGATGTGTATCAATTATTCTGTTCTTTTTTGTAGGTTCTCTTGTTGGCCTCTTTTTTTCAGGATGTTTTATAATTATTTTTTTAGTTGGTTTACCACGCATAATTTATCCTAATAAAATAAATTAGGAAAATATTTATGTCTTTGCTTATTATCCCTTAAAAAATATACATTTACACCTAAAAAAGTATTACAAGTATATTTATATATAAGTTTAAACTCTACTTTATATATAACTAGTGACTTCTATGGCTGAAAAAGATCTGAATTATAGTACAACTACGGAAATTAAGGTCCCTGACAAACTTATCGACCAAGTTATAGGCCAGGATAGAGCAGTAGAATTAGTAAAAAAAGCAGCAAAGCAAAGAAGAAATGTTTTGCTTATTGGAGAGCCAGGAACTGGAAAATCCCTGCTTGCAAAAGGAATGGCAGATATTATGCCTGTTGATAAGTTGGATGACATATTAATTTATCCTAATAAAATTGATTCACACACCCCCATAGTAAAAGTTTTACATGGTGGGGAAGGAAAAAAAATAGTTGAAAAAATGACATTGGACGAAAAAGCCCAAAAAGATTCAATGAGATTTGTTTCATTAATTTTGCCTTTGGGCTGGTTTATTTTGTCTGCTATTGCATGGCGCAGGGTATGGATAAGCGACGTTATTTTTGCAGCAGCATTAATTGTTGGTTCGTTTTTTGTTGCTGCTTCTGTGTTGTCGGGACAACTTAGGATGCCGTTTAAAGTTGTAACTCCTAAATTGTTAATTGATAATTCTAAAAAAAATAAAGCACCATTTGTAGATGGTACTGGATCCAAAGCAGGAGCATTATTTGGGGACGTTAAACATGATCCGCTCCAGACAATTTTTTCTCAGACAGTAGTATATATAAAAAATCAAGGGAAACTAGAATCAGTAATTCTACAAAATGTAGTAGATAATATATTTAAAAAATATCCTGATTTAATAGAAACAAATAATGAAGGCTATGAAGGTTTGGTTTTACCTAAAAATGAAAAAATATATACTTTGGGGTATATAAGTGGAAAGATAAAGCCAGTAAGAATTTTGTGTGTAAATAGAAAGAAATATGACGGAAAAATGTATGGAGTAAGATACGATTCAAAAAGAGTATTAGTTACTCCAGAACACAAAATATATGTAAATAACAAATATATTGAAGCCAATAAACTTAATGGCAAAGAAAAAATGGTAACCTTTTTGAATCCTATTTTAACTAAAGAAAATATAATCAATACATTTTCAAAACAAGATCAAATAAGTGCACAAAAGTATTTTGAATTTTTAGAATTGAAGAAAGAAAATCCAAAATTTGGATATAAAAAAATAGCCAAATTATTAAAAATTAAGGACGGTCAAACAAGATGGTGGAATAATAAAAAAAATAAGCCTAAACCTGTGAGAACTATAGAAAGATTAGAAGACCTAAACTTGTTACCATTTAAATTAACAGATAATCGCTTAGATTCAATCAGCAGAATTTTAGGAACTACTTTTGGAGATGGTGGAATTTTTTCTACTCTAAATGCAATTTTTTTATCTTCTGCAGAAAAACAGTCAATAGCGGATTATAAATCAGATTTAGTAAAAATTTTTGGGAAATCTATAGTTAAAAATTTTGACGAAAGAGCTGGGGGAATAAATAAATCTTCAAAATGTATTAGGAATACTAATAGAGATATAATTAGATTTTTTGTTGCTCTTGGAGCACCAGTTGGAAGAAAAAATAAAGGCGAATTAAAGGTGCCGGATTGGATTTATTTAAGTGAGGAAGCACAAAAAAACTTTTTTGGTGCTTTTTTGGGAAATGAATTATGTAGCCCTAAATTTTCAGATAAAAGCTTGCAAATACAAGAATTTGGGGTAGCTAGTTGTGGAACTTATGATTTTAAAAAGAATAGATTAGATTTTTTAGCTTCTGTTTCTAAATATTTAAATTCCTATGGTATAGAAACAACAAATAGTATTTATGAAAATAATTTTAGAGAAAAAAGTTTCATGTGGAAATTATCAATATCAAAAAATATAGAAAATTTAATGAAGTTTTCAAAATTTATTCCGATATATTATAGTGAAAATAAAAAGAAAAGATTAGGGGAGGCAATAATTAAGACTATAGATCATAAAATAGATTATATATATAAATTAAAACAGGATGGAAAATCAGAAAAATATATTTTAAGTACACTGCGTATTTCTAGTGAAGGGTATAAAAATTTAAAACAAAATAAAAAGTTTGATTTTTGTGATAATGTTATTGATATTAAAGATACAATTTATAATGTTACAACAGAATCTGGAAATGTATTTGCAAATGGGCTTTTAATAAGTAACTCAGGGGGTTTAGGAACGCCACCGCATCTGAGAGTTATACCTGGAATGATACATAGAGCAAATAAAGGGGTTTTGTTTTTAGATGAAATTGCAACTTTATCTCCTAAATCCCAGCAAGATTTATTGACTGCTATGCAAGAAAAAAAAGCAGCTATAACAGGACAAAGTGAACTATCAAGTGGAGCAATGGTCAGAACCGAATCAGTTCCTTGTGACTTTGTTTTAGTTGCGGCAGGAAATTATGAATCCTTACAGCATTTACATCCAGCAATTAGATCTAGAATTAGGGGTTACGGTTACGAAGTTTATATGAATGTTGATATGGATGATATTCCTGAAAATAGGAATAAAATTGTTAGATTTGTTGCACAGGAAATTAAGAATGATGGAAAGATTCCACAATTTAACAAAGAAGCAGTGGAGTTTATTATTTTTGAAGCAAGAAGAAGAGCGAATTCTAAAAAGAAGCTTAGCTTGAAATTCAGAGAGCTGGGTGGGCTGATTAGGGCAGCAGGAGATATTGCTGTAGAAAAAGGAAAGAAAATTGTTGATATAGAAGATATGCTAGAAGCAAAGAAATCTGCAAAAACATTAGAAGAGCAGATGATTGGAAAGTATATTAGCAGAGTTAAAGACTATAGTGTGTTTAGCACTAAAGGAAAAGAAGTTGGGAGAGTAAATGGATTAGCAGTTTTATCTGATGGCGAAACAGGAACAATAATTTCAATTGAAGCCGATGTGGCCCCAGCCCAGTCAAAAAGTGAGGGTAAGATTTATGCTACTGGAAAGCTTGGAGAAATTGCTAAAGAAGCAGTATTAAATGTTTCTTCAATAATAAAAAAAGTATCTAATACTGACTTATCAAGCCATGATATACACATTCAATTTTTACAAAGTTATTCAGGGGTTGAAGGGGATTCTGCGTCAATTGCAATTACAACTGCAGTGATATCCGCAATAGAAGGAATTCCAGTAAGGCAGGATATTGCTATGACTGGGTCTTTAAGTGTTAAAGGAAAGGTTATGCCTGTTGGAGGGGTAACTGCAAAGGTAAAAGCAGCACTAGATGCTGGTTTCAGAACAGTAATTGTTCCAAAACAAAATGTGGAGGACATTGTACTAACTGAAGATGATAAAAAGAAAGTTAGAATTATTTCTGTAAACAATTTGTATGATGTTTTAAGCAATGTATTTGAAGATGGAAAACAGATGGATATTTTCTTAAAAAAGCTTAAGAAAGAATTAGAATAAACAAGTGATAGAATATGGATGATACTGCAAAGAAAACAATATTTTTTGGGTTTTTTTTACTTTTGATTTGCTTGCTTGCGTATTTTTTATATGATATCTTTTTTGGGTTTAATTATTGGGCTAAATTAGTTTTACTTATTGTTGCATTTTTAATTTTACTTATATTTTTAATTGTAAAAACTGGTGCTCTTTTGTTGTTGAAAGAATTTGAAAGAGCAGTAGTATATCGGTTTGGAAAGTTGTCAAGAGTTGGAGGTCCGGGCTGGATAATGGTAATACCTTTGATAGAAGAGTTTACTGTTGTGGACTTAAGGGTTCAAACAATAGATATTCCTAAACAAAATGTAATTACAAAAGATAATATCTTGCTAAGAGTTGATGCAGTAGTTTATATAAAAGTTAAAAACAAAACAGAAGATGTAGTGAATTCTGTTATAAAAGTTGAAAATTATAAAAGGGCAGCAAGACTATTTATTGAAGCCAATATAAGAGAAGTAATGGGCCAGATGCTTTTGTCAGAGATCATAAGTAGTACAGGAATTTTGTCTACTAAGCTTAAAGCAGAATTAACTTTAATTGCAAAAGATTGGGGTGTTGCTGTTGATTCAGTGGAGATAAAAGAAATAATAATCCCTGAAGAAGTACAGGATGCTATGCACGAAAAAGAGGCGGCATCTCAAAAGAAAAGAGCTATAATAGAATTAGCAGAAGCGGAAAGAGAAAAAATAAATGCCATAAACCAAGCAGCAAGCGGGCTATCAGATAAGTCAGTAGTGTATTATTACATAAAGGGTCTTGAAGAAATGTCTAAGGGAGCATCAACAAAGTGGATATTTCCCATGGAGTTTACTAAACTTGCTGGACTAATTGCTGGACAAACCTCTGGAACTAAAGCCGAGCAAGAGAAGATGTATGAATTCCTTGCAAAATATGGGCCTACTTTCGAGAAATCCTTGGAAAAGGTTAAAAAAGCTAAGAAGTAAAGATATAATATGACGCAGGAATTTCTATTTTCTTTTACCTTTCCTTTTGTTGAACAATCAAAAAAACAAATTCTTGAAATTTCTAGTTCTGTAGACAATGTAAAAGAAGAAGATTTGAATCTTATTTCTGTGCTTCTTGAAAAAATAATAAATAAAGATTATACTTTTTTTGAATATGTGATGAGCTCAGAAGATAAAAGATATCTGTTGTATTATCCGTATGTACGAATAATATTGTCTATTTCAAATAATGGGAAATATTTTTCCGCGTTTAGTGATTCTTATATTTACTTTACAAAACAAATTATCTTAAAGTATGGGCTTAAAGACATTGCAAATTATTTAAAAATCGATTATAAATTTGAAAATGAAAAATATATTTTGAATTTCTATGATTATATAAAAGCAAAAATTTATGATGAAAGCCAAAAATTAACTAATTTTGAGTTGAAAGAGGGCAAGATTTTTTTGAGTTCCAAAGAGTTTGAGGATTACATTTCAAGATATGTTTCAAAGCGGGTTGTGGCCGGACTACCTTTAAACGTAATCGGTGTAGATAAAAAATTTGGAATGGTTGCCGAAAAATTAAAATCAAAAATAAAAGAAATAGAAGTAAAGTATTCAAAAGATGATTTTAAATATTTCCCGCTATGTGTAAACAAAATAATTGATTCTTTAAATAGCGGCTCGCCCTCGCATGCAGAAAGATATTTTTTAGCAACATTTTTGTTTAAGGTAAAGATGCCTTTTGAAAGTGTATTAGGGATATTTTCTAAAGCTTCAGACTATGATGAAAAAATTACAAAATACCAACTGAAAAAGATTCAAGACGGGAATTATTCTGTTTCTAATTGCCAGAAATTAAAATCAATTGGAATTGATTGCGGAGATTGTAATTTTTCGAGTCCAATAGGATATTATCTATATTATAAAAAGAAAGTAATAATTAATAAATATAAAAAAGAATCTGGAAAATAAGCCCTAGCCTTTGAGAACTGTGGTTTGTATGCTTTTAGGATATATTTGTAAGTAATCTTTAAGCTTTTTTTTATTTATTTTTTTTAAAATTTCCTCTTTTGTATTTTTGTCTAATTTGATTTTAAAATGAAAAAAGTCAATGTATGTTTTTTCTAAGTCTGAAACCGGAACATTTATCCCCGAAACTTCTTTCAATTCAAATCCCCCCAAATATTTCTGTTTTATTCTATGAATTATGACTTTTTGGCCGTTTATTTCTTTTTCACCAATTCTCGCTTTTTTTGAGGTTATTATTACTGGATTTGTTGCTTGGCCCCAAAGATTGTGGATTGTTAAGGCATTCTGTAAACCGTAATAAAATGGCCTATATGCAAAGCCAATGACTAGGGGGTTACTGTTTAATGAGTATTGTCCTTGTCCTAGCCGATATACTTTCTTTTGTTTTATTAAATATGAAATTAATGAATTTATTTTTTTGCTATCTTCTTGTAAAAATAGAAGTAAATCCTTTTTTGTAAAAATGGACGCGTTTTTGTAGCGTTCAAATATTTTTTGTACAAGCATTATATCAGCCTCTTGAGTTTTAAAATAATGTCTTTGAAAGTAGGTGTTAATCCAACTAAGATTATTGTAGATAAGTTGTCGGTATCTAGTGGTTCTTCTAGTTTTTTAAGGAATTTTTTTATTTTATTTTTTTCATCCTGATTAAAGGTTAAAATATTTGAAAGAAAATATAGGTCGTAAATGTCTCGTATTAGTCTACGATTTTTGTAAGTATCTAGTTTTTCAAAAAAACATTCTTTGGGTGTTAGACTTAAAATATCCATAAAAGAACCATCAATAAGTTCATATTTTGTTAAAGTGCCTTGTTTTTTTTGGAAACTAGCTTCTAATTTTACATCTGTTCTCCCATCAGTTATTTTTGAAAATATTGTGTTTTTGGTAGTTTTGTATTTTGTTAAGGTAAGGCCCCTAGTCTTTAGTTCTGACTCAAATTTTGTTTTAAAATCTTTTTGTGGGATAAAATAAAAATCCAGATCATCTGAGAACCTATTTCCTTTAAAACATCTCCAAAGACATGTTCCACCATGTAATACTGCTTTAGGTTCAATATTATATATTATTGACATAAGGATATCTTGTAAAACTCCTTTGTCAATGTATTCTTTCTTTTTTAATTTTCTGATTAGTGGTAAATCCATATAATACCTATTTAACGAAAATAATATAAATATATGTCTTTGGTTAAATAGCTACGAAGA